>CAZPRB010000004.1:0-75344 GCA_964588645.1 uncultured Acetatifactor sp.
TAAGACGCCGCCCTCTCACGGCGGAAACAGGGGTTCGATTCCCCTATCAGCTGCTGGCTGTCGGATAGGACAGCGCAATTGCATAAAGTGTTGATAAGGCTGATTGGTCAAGCGGTTAAGACGCCGCCCTCTCACGGCGGAAACAGGGGTTCGATTCCCCTATCAGCTGCTAGCTGTTTAGAATAGCCCAACCCGAGAAGATGTTTGGAATCACAGTGTGGTTTTGAACATTTTTTTTGTGCTTTTTTCTGAAAATGCAGGAAATACAAATTTTGAAGTTTTTCTGAAATTTGGAAAAATGCTTGCACTCGCGGTTTTTTTGGTGTATAGTGTTGCACGATTAGTCCGTGACAGACTAATGCCACATTGATAGAAACAAGGGGATGTAGTATGGCAAAATATTTGGTTATCGTGGAATCACCGGCAAAGGTGAAGACCATTAAGAAGTTTTTGGGCTCCAATTATGAGGTTGCAGCGAGCAACGGACATGTGCGTGATTTGCCGAAGAGCAGTTTGGGCTTTGACGCAGAGCATGATTATGAGCCGAAATATATTACCATAAGAGGAAAAGGGGACATTCTTGCCAACCTTCGCAAGGAGGTAAAGAAGGCGGAGAAAATCTATCTCGCAACCGACCCTGACCGTGAGGGAGAGGCGATTTCATGGCATTTGTACCATGCGCTGAAGCTGGAGAACAAAAAGGTATACCGCATCACCTTTAATGAGATAACGAAAAAGGCAGTGAAGGAATCCCTGAAGAATCCCAGGGAAATCAATATGAATCTTGTGGATGCACAGCAGACACGACGCATGCTTGACCGTATGGTTGGGTATCGTATCTCACCGATTCTCTGGGCCAAGATTAAGAGAGGCTTAAGTGCGGGGCGGGTGCAGTCTGTTGCCCTTCGCATTATTTGTGACAGAGAGGAAGAAATCAACGCCTTTATTCCGGAGGAATATTGGTCTCTGGATGTGAACCTGAGAGTGCAGGGGGAGAAGAAACCGATTACTGCCAGGTATTACGGTACCTCTCAACATAAGCAGCAGCTTACCTGTGAAGAAGAGGTGAAAGCTGTCATGAAGGCATGCGAAGGTGCTTCCTTCCGGGTGACTGAGGTAAAAAAGGGTGAGCGTGCCAAAAAGGCTCCGTTGCCCTTCACAACCTCCACACTGCAGCAGGAGGCAAGTAAGGTGCTGAATTTTTCCACCCAGAAGACCATGCGTCTGGCACAGCAGCTTTATGAAGGTGTGGATATCAAGGGGGAGGGAACGGTTGGTCTGATTACTTATCTGCGTACCGATTCTACCCGCGTATCCGAGGAAGCAGAGGCGATGGCAAAGGAGTTCATCGGTACCCATTACGGGGCAGCGTACGAGGCGGAGGTGACCTCCGAGAGAAAGAACGGGCAGAAGATTCAGGATGCCCATGAGGCAATCAGACCTACGGATTTGAACCGGATTCCCGTGGAGATTAAGGAACAGCTTCCCAGGGATTTGTTCCGTCTCTATCAATTAATATGGAAAAGATTCGTTGCCAGCAGAATGACTGCTGCAAGGTATGAGACCACGTCCGTGAAGCTGCAGGCAAATGAGCAGGTGTTCACCACCACTGCCTCCAGACTTATTTTTGATGGATTTATGAGTGTATATATTCAGGAGGAGGATAAGGAGGAGGAGACTGTCTTGTCCGGAGAATTGAGTACGGACAGTGTGCCGGAGTATCTTTCCTTTGAACCTAAACAGCATTTTACCCAGCCGCCTGCACACTATACGGAGGCCTCTCTGGTAAGAGCTCTGGAGGAACTGGGTATCGGTCGTCCCAGCACTTATGCGCCCACGATTACTACGATTCTGGCAAGAAGATATGTGACCAAGGAGAACCGTAATATTTATGTCACGGAGCTGGGTGAGGTGGTCAACAGCATGATGAAGGAAGCGTTCTCCACCATTGTGGATGTGAATTTCACTGCGAATATGGAAGCACTGCTGGACGGTGTGGAGGAAGGCGCAGTGAAATGGAAGACCATAGTGTCCAATTTCTATCCGGATTTGGAGGATGCGGTCAAGAAGGCGGAAAAGGAGCTGGAGGAGGTTACCATCGCGGATGAGGTGTCCGAGGAGGTCTGTGAAATGTGCGGACGCAATATGGTCATTAAATATGGTCCTCACGGCAGATTTCTGGCATGTCCCGGCTTCCCTGATTGCCGTAACACAAAGCCTTATTTTGAGAAAATCGGTGTAGTCTGCCCCAAATGCGGTAAGGATATTGTGCTGAAGAAGACCAAAAAGGGCAGAAAATACTTTGGATGCATCGATAATCCGGAATGTGATTTCATGGTATGGCAGAGACCTACCGGAGAGCGGTGTGAACGGTGCGGTTCTCTTTTGCTGGAAAAAGGCAATAAACTGGTCTGTATGGATGAGAAGTGCGGATTTGTAAAAAATAAAGGATAATCAAAAAGAAGCATTGTTATTGTGTGATAGTGTGTGTTATAATCATATTAGCATGTTATGTACAATGGGGTTTTGATATGTCTGGGGATAATATGGTAAGAATAGCAGTTATCATTGCAAATATGGACATGGAATATGGGAGAGAGATTCTGCGGGGCATCATGGAAGAGGCCGGCAGGAACCGCTGCGATACCTATGTCTTTAATGCATATACCTGCTCAGAGGAAACAGTAAAACATAATAAGGGACAGTACAATATTTACACACTGGCAAATTTTTCCGAGTTTGACGGTGTGATTGTGTTTGCCAATTATCTGCAGGAAAGTGATGTCTATTCAGACATTTTACAGCGCCTGCAGGAAACAGACATTCCGGTGGTGGCCATAGACGCGGATATGGGAGAGTACTACAGTGTCGGTGTAGACAACTACCTGTCCATGAAATCGATTGTAGAGCATTTTATTGAACATCATCACTTTACGAAAATTAATTATGTTGGAGCATCCAACGGATATAACGATACACAGCTTCGCCAGAATGCCTATTATGATGCCCTGCGGGAGCACGGTATTCCGGTGGAAGAAAAGCGAGTATTCTGGGAGGATTTCCGATATCAGGAAAATCAGGATCAATTACTTCAGATGGTGATTGACCCCAAGGACCGTCCGCAGGCTATGGTGTGCGCTAATGACGGTATGGCGGTTGCGTTAATCACATGGTTGAATGAGCGGGGTATCAAGGTGCCGGAACAGATTGCGGTGTCCGGCTTTGACAATATAGCGGAGGCGAGAGATTCCCGACCCAGACTGACCACGGTGGCTCGTGAACTGGATGCTGTGGGCAGAGAGGCAGTACATAAAATTGTGAGCCATTTAGCAGGAGAACAGACGGAACGGAAGACAATGTATCCTGCCAACCCGATTTTTGCAGACAGCTGCGGCTGCAGGTATGAGGAAGAGGAGACCATGGAGGAGGTGCGTCAACGCTATCTTAAGCTGGTGGACTCTCATGAGAGATATCTGGCAGAAATCAATACTATGGTGGAGGATTTGAACGACAGCAAGGATTTTCGTGAATTTCTGACACATCTGAAGCAATATGTCAGGGGATTGGAATGTGACCGGTTTTATCTGTGCCTGAACCGGGATATGATGGAGGAATTACAAAACCGGGGAGAAACGGAAAAGAAGCTGGAGAGAAGGCTTGTAAACCAGTATGGAAACCGACTTAGGACGGAGGGCTATGCACCTGTGATGAGTGTGGCACTTTCCTATGAGTTCGGTGCCTTCGTGGAATATGATGATTTTCCCTCGGGACAGATGCTGCCATGGCAGAAGGGGACACCGGGCGGAGGGCATACCTTTGTCTTAGTGCCGGTTCATTTCAGAGATGTTTGTCTGGGATATATCGTGGTGGAGAACAGTGAGTACGCCTTGAAGAGCTCATTATTCAGATTGTGGCTGATTAATCTGGGCAACGGCTTGGAGAATCTGAGGAAGCAGTCGGAGATGAAGCATATGTTTTCCTGCCTGGACAGATTGTATGTGACCGACCAGCTCACAGAGCTGTACAACCGCTTTGGCTTTACGCGGTATACAGCAGAAAGCTATGAAGCCTGCATCAGAGAACACAAGCAATTTATGGTGCTGTTTGTGGATTTGGACGGTCTGAAAAGCATTAATGACATCCATGGACACGACAAGGGAGATGAGGCTATCAGGACGGTTGCAGATGCCCTGAAGGATGCCCGTGCATATGATGAAATATGTGCAAGATACGGCGGGGACGAGTATGTAGTATACGCTGCGGATTACGACCGGGAAAAAGCAGAAGCCTATTGTAAGAGATTTGAGGAGGCCTTGATACGTTACAATCTCATGTTGGGTGAGGATTTCGCAATCAATGCCAGCTACGGATATGAGCTGCACATACCGTCTAAGGGAGAATTGCTGGAGAAATATATCGACAAGGCTGATAAAAAAATGTATATCCAGAAAAAGATTAAGTACGCAAACGGCAAGGAAGAGGATATATAAATATGGATGAGGATAACAGAAGAAAAATAGCTGTCATACTGTCTAATATGGAAGGCGAGTATGTCTGTGATGTACTGAACGGAATACAAAGGGAAGCTCATGCATGCGGTATGGATATCTATGTGTTTAATACCAGCGTCAATGCGGATGAGAATTCACAGCATAATACAGGTGAATATCATCTTTATCAGTTGGTTAATTTTGCTGCCTTTGACGGGATTATTCTGTTTCCGAATCTGATTCAGGGGTATTCTGCCTTTTGCGGTATTAAAGAGAAAATCATTCGCTCCGGCGTGTTTGCCGTGAGTGTAGATGCGGATTTGGAGGGCTTTGCCTTTGTGGGTGGAGAGAATTACCGCCCTATGAAGCTTTTGGTTGAACATTTGATTGAACAGCATCATTATACAAGGATTAATTTTGTGGCCGGACAGGATTTTAATACGGACAATCAGGAGCGCATGGCGGCATACTGTGACGCTTTGAGAGAGCATGGTATTCCGGTGGAGGAGAAGCGTATATTCCGTGGGACTTTCACCAACAGTCACGGCAGAGCGGCAGCCAAAAAGATGCTGGAGACTCCCCATTTGATTCCCCAGGCTGTTGTATGTGCCACAGACAGTATCGCTGTGGGTGTGCGAACGGTATTCAACGAGCGGGGCATCAGGATTCCCGAGCAGGTTGCTTTGGTCGGTTTTGATAATATCTTTGAAGCCAGAAATGCCATTCCCAGACTGACTACGGTATCCCGGGACTCTAAGGAAATGGGACGGGAGGTGGTGCGATGTATCACACGATGGCTGGACAGGGGAGAAGCGTCCGGGAAAATCAGATTTCCGGGGGAACCGATATTTAGGGAAAGCTGCGGTTGCTGTTCAGAGGATGAGGAAAGTATTGAGGAACTGAGGCATCATTTTCTGAGACAGTCTGAGTTTTATGAGAGAGGCTCCATTAGTACGAACATTATGATTGAGGATTTGAATGCCGCTGAGAGCTATGGGGACTTTAGAAAGCGTATCAGGAAGCATGTGGTGAGGAATTCCTATGAGGCCTTCTATCTCTGTATCGGCAAAAAGCTGGCGGAGGATTTGGAGTGTGCGGATGTGGAAACGGATGCCGTAAGACTGCGGGATGATTATTTTACGGATATATATCCCGAGATGATGTCTGTGGTGACGGCATGTGAACATAATGAAATTGTGGAAGTATCCGACTTCCCGGTCAGTCAGATGCTGCCGAAGCTTCCGGGGAGAGAAGAGACACCCAAGACCTATGTGTTCCTCGCCATACATTTCAGGGAACGCAGTATGGGATATGTAGTGGTAAAGGCAGGAGATTTCAAGGAGGTCGGTTCCTTTTTCAGGACGAGAGTCATTAATCTGTCCAACAGCTTGGAGAGACTCAGAAAGCAACGCTATTTACAGAGCATGGTTGCCAAAATTGACAAAATGTATGTGACGGATTCCCTCACGGGTCTGTATAACCGTTTCGGATTTGTCAGGTATGCGGAAGAGGGCTTTGACAGATGTATCAGGCAGGGAAAGTCCTGTATGATTCTGTTTGCCGACGCGGATGGCTTGAAAAATATCAATGATAGGTACGGACATGATAACGGAGATGTGGTTATCTCATTGCTGGCTTATTGCCTGCAGAACGCCTGCATAGGCGGGGAAATCTGTGCCCGTGTGGGCGGAGATGAATTCGTTGTATACGGAGAGGACTATTCGGAGCAGGATGCCGTAGAGTACTGCGGGCGTCTGGAGAGCCTGTTAGATAAGGCAAATGATGAATTGAAGAAGCCGTATCGGTTTGCGGCCAGCTATGGTTATGAGGTGGTGTCGCCGGGCGAGTCGGATGAACTGAACCGGTATGTGGATATGGCTGATGATAAAATGTATTTCATCAAGAAGAAAAAGAAAGAGTAATTGTCCTATTAAGTCTAAATTGTCACATAAATCGCAAAAAATACAAATAAATTAACTGTTTATGCATTGTAATCTGATTATATTTATGCTAGAATAATACCATGTAATATGCAAAGATGGTAGTGTAATGTGGTTTATAGAGCGAACGGAGGGTACATATGAGCAGTGTACAACTATTAGACAAAACCAGAAAAATCGGAAAATTATTGCACAATAATAATTCCAGTAAGGTGGTGTTTAATGATATCTGCAAGGTCATGCGTGAGATACTGAATTCCAATGTGCTGGTTATCAGCAGAAAGGGAAAGGTTCTCGGCATTGCTAAATCTGACAGGGTGGAGCAGATTCGGGAATTGATAGATGAGAATGTGGGCGGCTTTATTGACCCTATGTTGAACGAAAGATTGCTGGGAGTCCTGTCCACAAAGGAGAATGTCAATCTGCAGACTCTGGGCTTTGAAAATATTGACACCAGCAGATTTCAGGCAATCATTACCCCGATTGAAATAGCCGGAGAGAGATTGGGAACCTTGTTTATCTACAAGTGTGATGAACAGTATGATATTGATGATATCATTCTGTGTGAGTACGGAACCTCTGTTGTGGGGCTGGAGATGCTCCGTGCGGTGAATGAGGAGAGCGCTGAGGAGAACAGGAAGGTTGCCGTGGTGAAATCAGCAATCAGTACCCTGTCGTTCTCGGAGATGGAAGCTATTACCCATATCTTTGATGAATTGAACGGTATGGAGGGCATTCTGGTAGCCAGTAAGATTGCAGACCGTGTGGGAATCACCCGTTCCGTCATCGTGAATGCGCTGAGGAAGTTTGAGAGTGCCGGGGTCATTGAATCCCGTTCCTCCGGAATGAAGGGCACCTATATCAAGGTTCTGAATGACGTGGTTTTCGAGGAAATTGAGGAACTAAAGCGCCAGAATCAGTGAAATTGACGGGAAAGGATTAATTACATACAGAACGGATTCATATTTTATGACGATAAAAGGATTTATTGGAGCTATCCATAGATCCTTTTTTGCTTTTTATCAGGTGGTACTATTTCGGTATTTTTACACAATATCATGTGTTTTGCAGGAAAAATTGAAAAAGATATTGTGTTTTTGTCGAAATGAAATATAATAGAATAGAGTGGGTTTAGAGAGGAGTCATCTATGATTAACACGAATGCTTTCGATTATATCAATGTATTGGACAAAGCGGCGGATGCCAGCTGGCTTCGGAACGAAGCAATTTCCAACAATATCGCCAACGCTACCACACCCGGATATAAGAGGCAGGATGTGGCCTTCGAGTCTGAACTTAAGAGAGCCTTGGGTAATAACCGTTATCAATCCATGGACTCCAAGGTGGGAGGCATCAGGACAAGTCAGCTGGAGGCGAGACCCTATGAGGACAGTGCCGGTTTTTCCTATCGGCTTGACGGCAATAATGTGGATATTGAAAACGAGAATGTTATGCTGGCCGAGAACCAGTTGAAATATCAGGGATTACTTGCCGGCATCAATCAGGAATTCACGAATTTACAGAGTGTTATGAAGTAGGCGTAAGAAATGGCAGGAAGTAGAAAGGAAGATGAGCTATGAGTATGTTTTCAGCTTTTAATGTAAATGCATCCGGCATGACGGCACAGAGGTACCGTATGGACATCATTTCCGAGAATGTGGCAAATGCCAATACCACGCGCACGGAGGACGGAACTCCCTATCGCAGAAAGGTTGTTACCTTTGCGGAAAAGGGAGGACAGACACCCTTCAGCAGAGTGCTGGGAGATGCTTCCAATACCTACAACAGAGGCTACAGCGGCAATGGTGTAAAGGTGAGCCGCGTGTATGAGGATACGCAGACGGAGATGAATATGGTGTACGACCCTTCTCATCCCGACGCAGATGAGAATGGCTATGTGACCTATCCCAATGTAAATATTGTCACTGAGATGACGAATCTCATTGATGCCAGCCGCGCGTATGAGGCGAACGCGACAGCCTTCAGCGCCAGCAAGTCCATGGCACTGAAGGGCTTGCAGCTTTCACAGCAGTAGTGCGAAGGGGATAATCAGAGAGGAGTAATGCAGTATGGATTTATCGGCAATTAACAGCTTGAGTGCGTTGCGTCTTAACGGAGTAAACTCTGCAGATACCGTCAGTCTTACAGGTGCCCTTACGGGAGAAACAGGTAAAACAACGGACGGCACCATGTTTGACGCTTTTTTGAATACGGCAATTGATAATATTAAGACGACCAACAGCTATCTGTCCGACGCAGAGAACGAGGAGATTAAGTTTGCGCTGGGAGAGACAGAGAATACCCATGATTTGATAATTGCACTGCAGAAGGCATCTACCGCCCTGCAGTATACGGTGGCAGTGCGTGATAAGGTACTCGAGGCTTATCGTGAACTGATGCAGATGCAGATTTAGAGAAGGCCGGGAAAATAAAAGTAACTGAGGGAGTATTACCATGGCAGATAAATTGAAAGAAATACCTGCGAAAATATTGGCGTGGTGGAATCAGTTCACCAGCAAACAGAAAAGCGTTATCATCGGTATCGCGGCGGTGGTGGTTTTTACCTTTGCAATTTTAATATATGTGTTCACTAAGCCGCAGTATGAGAAAATTATTACCTGCGAGAGTTCACAGGATGCGGCAGAGGTTGTGGATATCCTGGAGGGTGCAGGAATCGAATATCAGGCTTCCTCCGACGGCTTGGTAATCAGTGTGCCGGTGGAACAGCTCTCCAATGCGAACTGGGCAATCGGCGCAGCAGGTCTGGTTCCGGATGAGTATACCCTGCAGGATGCGCTTGCCAATCTCAGTATGTCCTCCACGGCATCCCAGCAGGAGCTGTATTACAATGATTACCTGGAGAGAAAGCTGGAGAGCGACCTTGCGGCGATGAGCAATGTGAAGAGCGCTAAGGCGAATTTAAATATACCGGAGCAAAACGGCACCTTGGTAAGAGAGCGTCAGGAGGCTTCGGCTTTTATCGTGCTGGAGCTGGACGGTACCTTTACCTCGGCCCATGCCACCAATATTGCAAAGGCAGTAGCTGCTTTTCTACACAATGATACCACGGCCAATATCACGATTTTGGATTCGGATTCCAATTTGCTCTTCACCGGCGGAGATGATTATACTTCTGCGGGAATTGCAAGCTCCATGCAGGAACTGCAGAATCAGGCGGAGTCCATGGTGGCCAATCAGGTGAAGAAGGTGCTCTACGGCACGAATCAGTATGACTGTGTGGAAGTGGCAAGCCATCTGGATGTGGATTTCTCTGAGTATCAGGAGACGGTCAAGGAATATTATGCAAATCCCGACAGGGAGGAGGGCATGTATGCCCATATGGAGACCTATGAGGCGGAGAACCAGAGCGGCATCTCGGGAACCCCGGGAACGGATTCCAATAATGAAAACAGCTATATGTTCCAGAACGGAGAGGACACCTCTTCCTTCCAGAACGAGACACTGATTGATTATCTGCCCAATGAGGCGATGACCAATAAGGTTACGCCTGCGGGAGGAATCAATTACGGCAGCTCCTCCATCTCCATTGCGGCGATTACCTACCGGGAAATCAGCGAAGAAAATGTCAGGAATCAGGGGCTTTTAGATGGAGATATTACCTGGGAGGAGTACAAGCATTCCAACAGCGGCGACAAAAAGCTGGAGGTGGACGAAGAATTTTACAGCATGGTTGCCAATGCAACGGGTATCAAAGAGGATAAGATAACAATCGTAGCGTATGAGTCGCCGGTCTTTGTGGATGAACCGAAGGCGGATGTGAATTGGACAACCATAGCAAGCATTGTCACTTTCCTTGCCATTCTGGGTCTGTTGGCATTTGTGGTATGGCGCAGCATGAGCTCCAAGACTGTGGTGGAAGAGGAGGAAGAGCTTTCTGTTGAAAATCTTCTGCAATCTGCACCGGAGGAGGAATTGGAGGATATCGATGTGGAGGCCAAATCTGAGATACGCAAGGTGGTAGAGAAGTTTTGTGACGACAATCCGGAAGCGGCGGCTGCTCTTCTGCGCAATTGGCTGAATGAGGATTGGGGTTAATCTGCAAGAGAAGGATGTGAGTGTAGCATATGATGAAGGTGAAAGATGGAGGCGTTACCGGCTTACAGAAAGCGGCAATTTTGTTGATTTCTTTGGGACCGGAGCGTTCTGCCGGACTTTTTAAACATTTAAAGGAAGAAGAAATCGAGGAATTGACACTGGAAATTGCCAATACCAGAAGTGTCACTCCACAGCTCAAGGAGGAGGTAATCAGTGAGTTTTACGAGGTGTGCCTTGCGCAGCAATACATTGCGGAGGGCGGTATCTCCTATGCGAAGGAGCTTCTGGAGAAGGCATTGGGAGCAGAGAAGGCGTTGGATGTCATCGGAAGACTGACTGCCTCCCTGCAGGTGAAGCCGTTTGAGTTCGTGAGAAAGACGGATGCTTCCCAGCTGATTAACTTTATTCAGGATGAGCATCCTCAGACCATTGCGCTGATTTTGTCCTATTTGTCGGCAGGACAGGCTGCGTATATTATTTCAGCCCTGCCCCCGGACAGACAGGCCGATGTGGCAAAGCGTATTGCAGTGATGGACCGCACCAGCCCGGATGTTATCAAGGAAGTGGAAAAGGTGCTGGAATCCAAGCTGGCAAGTCTGGTCAATCAGGATTACACCATTATCGGTGGTGTAGATTCCGTAGTGGAAATTTTAAATACCGTAGACCGCGGAACAGAGAAGCATATTATGGAGACCTTGGAAATCGAAGAGCCGGAGCTGGCAGACGAAATCCGAAAGAAGATGTTTGTGTTCGAGGACGTTTTGCTGCTTGACGACAGAGCGATTCAGCGTGTCTTGCGTGACGTGGATAACAATGACCTGGCTATCTCCCTGAAGGGTGCGAACGAACAGGTACAGAATGCAATCTTCAACAATCTGTCCAAACGTCTTGCGGTTATGATCAAGGAAGACATGGAATTCATGGGACCTGTGCGTATGAAGGATGTGGAGGAAGCTCAGCAGAAGATTGTAAATATTATCCGAAAACTGGAGGATGCAGGAGAAATCGTTATTTCCAGAGGCGGAGGTGACGAAATCATTGTCTAGTAATCTCTTAAAGGGCAGATATATGAATCTGCAAAAGGATGGGACGAGAGTCATTGATACCAATGAGCTTGTAGCCAAACGGATTGAAGAATTGGCAATCAAAATGCAGCAGCCGGAGAATGACGGCTTCGTGTCCGGATTGACGGTTCCTGTGATAGAGGCAGAGAATTTGCTGCAGGACGAGGAGGGCACAGAAGCACCGGCGAGCAATGTGATCAAGGCAGGAGAGGATGCAGAGAGTATTCTTGCCAAAGCAAGGCAGGAGGCAGAGGCGATACTGAGCGAGGCACAGACCCGGGCAGAGCGCCTGCAGAATGAGTCCAAGGTCAGGGCACAGGAGGAATGCAACAAAATCCTTGCGGATGCCAGGGAACGCGGCTACTCGGAGGGACTTGACAAAGCCAAGAGGGAAACGGAACAGCTGCAGAAGCAGCTGGAGGATAAAGAGAAACAGCTGCATGCAGAGTATATGAAATGTTTAGATGAGCTGGAGCCGCAATTCGTGGATACCATCACAGGCATCTATGAGCATATTTTTCATGTGGAGCTGGGCTCTTACCGCGAGATTTTGACATATTTGATATCTACAACCATGCGCAAGGTGGAGAGTAACCGTGATTTCATTATCCATGTATCCAAGGAGGATTATCCCTATGTGAGCATGCAGAAGAAACAGATTGCGGCAGGTGCTACCGCGTCCAACAGCTCCGTAGAGGTGGTGGAGGATTTGGTGTTGGCCAAAAACGAATGTCTGGTGGAGACAGAGGGCGGCATTTTTGACTGCGGCTTGGGAACACAGCTTTCCGAGCTCAGACAGAAGCTGATATTACTCTCTTATGAAAAAGAGAAAAGATAAAAGGTGATAATTTGGAATGCCCTAGCATTAATTTCAAGAAATACAATAAAGTAGTGGACAAGGCCTTCTTCCGTAAGATGGGAAAGGTTGTGAATGTGGTCGGTCTGACGATTGAATCTGCGGGACCGGATGCCAAGCTGGGTGATATCTGCACGATTCTGCCGGACAGTGAGGACAATCTTGCGCCCATCCCTGCTGAGGTGGTGGGCTTCAAGGATAAGAGAACCTTGCTGATGCCCTATGAGGCGGTGGATGGCATCGGACTGGGCTGCATTGTAGAGAACACCGGTGCTCCGCTGATGGTGACGGTAAGTGATGCCCTGTTGGGCAAGACGTTGGACGGTCTGGGTCATCCCATAGACGGAGAACGGATTTCGGGTGCCAGTTATCCGGTGGAGGCTACGGCGCCGGACCCCATGAGCAGAGCGATTATAGATGAAATTCTTCCGCTGGGAGTGAAGGCGGTGGACGGACTGATCACCGTTGGTAAGGGACAGAGAATCGGCATCTTTGCCGGCTCAGGTGTGGGAAAATCCACCCTGATGGGTATGTTCGCCAGAAACACAAAGGCGGATATCAATGTCATTGCTCTGATTGGTGAGCGAGGCAGAGAGGTAAGAGAGTTTATAGAGCGGGATTTGGGCGAAGAGGGTATGAAACGCTCTGTGGTTGTGGTGGCAACCTCGGACAGACCGGCTCTGGAGCGTAATAAAGCGGCTAAGACCGCCACTGCGATTGCTGAATATTTCAGGGATCAGGGGAAGGATGTTCTGTTGATGATGGACTCCCTGACCCGTTTTTCCATGGCGCAAAGAGAGATAGGCCTGGCCAGCGGAGAGCCTCCTGTTACAAGAGGATATCCTCCCAGTGTATATTCGGAGATGCCCAAGCTGTTAGAGAGAGCGGGTCGCGCCTCCAAGGGCTCTATCACAGGACTTTATACAGTGTTGGTAGACGGTGATGATTTCAATGAACCAATCACGGACACGGCAAGAAGTATTCTGGACGGACATATCATGCTCAGCAGAAAGCTGGGACACAAGAATCATTATCCGGCGATTGATATTTTGCAGAGCATTTCCAGATGTATGAGTCAGATTGCGGAAAGAGACCATAAGCAGGCGGCGAGCAAGCTGAAAACGGTGCTGGCCACCTACAACGAGGCGGAGGATTTGATTAATATTGGCGCCTATAAAAACGGCAGTAATCCGTCCATTGATTATGCAATGTCAAAAATTGATGATGTAAACGGCTTCCTTTGTCAGGATGTGGACGCAAAATTCAGCTTTGAGGAAAGTGTGTCCATGCTGAAGGCGCTGTTTGAGGACGCATAGGAGAAGCACTATGGCGAGGTTTCGGTATTCTTTGCAGAGTATTCTGGATATCAAGCTGAAAATGGAGACACAGGCAAAACAGGAATTCTCTGCTGCAAAGAACGCGCTGGATGAAGAAAACGAAAAGCTGGAACATCTGTTCCAAAGAAAAGCGGAATATGAGGCAGAGGCGAAACGGCTTTTGAGCGGGATATTGGACGTGAGGGAGATTGATGAAAACAAGAATGCCCTGCTGCGGATGGAGGAGCTGATTGCATTGCAGCAAAGTCAGGTCGCCCTTGCCGAAAGGCGGATGGATGCGGCAAGGGAGGCACTCACGGAAGTGATGAAGGAACGGAAAACGCACGAAACCCTGCGGGAGAAGGCGTTTGAAGAATTCCTGCAGGATGAGAACAGGCAGGAGAGCAAAACAGTAGATGAGCTGACCAGCTATACATACGGTCAGAAAAGGCAGGTGAAGAACTGATGGCAGGCGTAAAAAGTCAGGATGAAATCATGGCGGAAGCCGAAAAAAAACAGATACAGAACGAGAAAAAACAGCTTAAGAAACAGCAGAAGGATCAGAAGAAGGAAGCAAAACGCCGGGCAAAAGAGATTGCCAGACGGGAGGATGCTTTGGATGATGACGGAGCAAGTAGCGGAGTGCTTACTTTTTTTGCCACCATTTTGATTGTTATTTTGTGGCTTGCAGTCATCTGTATCATTATTAAGCTTGACATCGGAGGCTTTGGCAGTAGCGTGGTGACACCGCTTTTGAAGGACGTTCCGGTGGTAAACCGGATTCTGCCGGGTAATTCCCTGACCGAGACCACGGACGGTGAGGGCTACGGGGGATACACCAGCCTGAAGGATGCGGTGGAGCAAATCAGATATCTGGAGCTGGAGCTGGAGAAGGCGCAGAATCTTTCGACCTCCAATGATGAGGATTTGAATAATCTGAAGGCAGAGGTGCTCCGGTTGAAGGAATTCGAGGAGAAGCAGATTGAATTTCAGCGTATCCGCACAGAGTTCTACGAGGAGGTTGTCTATTCAGATAAGGGACCGGGAGCGGAAGCCTTTCAGGAGTATTATGAATCCATGGACCCGGCTACGGCAGAGTACATTTACAAGCAGGTGGTGACGCAGCTTGAGGAAAGTAAGGAGATTGTGGAGCTTGCGGAGAGCTTTTCGGAGATGGAGCCGGAACAAGCTGCAGGTATCTTTGAGGCGATGACGGACAATCTGAATCTTGCCGCCAGACTGCTTCTTATCATGGAACCCAAGGAAAGAGGTGCTATCATGGGCGTGATGGACCCGGATGTGGCAGCGCGCCTGACAAAAATAATGGACCCCGAGTCTTAAGAATTCAGAGCTTTCAACCGATATATATCATGAGCATTCGGATGCTCGTACAAATCATAAGGAAAGGAGGAGAGGAATGACGAGTTTACCGGTAAATAAAATTGGTTCTGTGATGGCAAGAGGCGTTTCTTCTGAGACAGGAATGTCAGCTGCCGTAGCAAATTCCGTGAGCTTTGAGTCTGTCTGGAGCAATCATACGGAGAGGCAGAATCAGACGGAAGAGACCTCCGGAGCATATCGGACGGTTTCCAAAAAGGATGATTTTGCGGCAGGCAATTCTTTGCGGTCCAAGGATGTTCACAGGAAGGTGACCGGTTCCCGCGAGGAAACGGAACGTTCCGAAGCAGACAGTCTTGACGGGATGACACCGGAGGAAATGGAAAAAGCCATGGAAGTCCTAGGCACAGCAGCCGTTCAGATGATGACCCGGGTTGCGGATACCTTTGATATGACCATGGGCGAGGTGCAGGCTCTGATGACAGAGTTGGATATGAATCCAACGGATGTGCTTTCACAGGAAGGCTTGAATCAATTGGTTCTGGCGGCAGCCGGAGCAGAGAGTGCAACGGAACTGCTCACGGATGAGTCCTTATATCAGGACTTACAAATGCTGTCGGAGCAGTTAAACGGTGTGCTGGAGGAGTGCAGTGAAGCACTGCAGACGGATGCATCGGCATTGGTTCAGGTACTGACAGACGGCGTAGATGAGGAAGCTGCCTTGGAGGCATCACCGGATACGGAACCGGAGGACGGTATATCTGCGGAGAATGCGTACGGCAGTCAAGCGGTATCGGGAGATACGGGCGAGAGGAAGCAGGACGGAATTGCCTCAATCAAGGAAGCCCTGACAGAGAATCAGACCCGGGAACAGCTGCAGGAGCAGGACGGGGAACAGAGCCCGAAGGATGCGGGAATTGCCTCAGACAAATTCGGAGGAGAGAATCTGATATTGCAGCATCTGAAGTCGGAGAGCTTTGAGCCACAGTTGCAACAGCTTTCAGAGACGGCTTCGCCGTGGGATTCGGACACACTGGATATCATGAGGCAGATTATGGATTATCTGAAAATCCGGGTAAAGCCTGATATGTCCAATCTGGAGATGCAGCTTCATCCGGAAAGCCTTGGCAGCCTGCAGATTCATGTAGCATCCAAGGGTGGCAATATCACAGCTCAGTTCGTAACACAGAATGAGGCAGTGAAGGCAGCACTGGAAAGCCAGATGATTCAGCTGAAGGAAAGCTTTGCCGAGCAGGGTGTTAAGGTGGATGCCATTGAGGTCACCGTACAGACCCATCAGTTTGAACAGAATCTGGAACAGGGACGGAGCAGACAGCAGGAAGAAACCGGCAGGAGAACCAGAACCAGAAGAATTCAGTTGGACGGTGCGTTTTCTGTGGACGATGGGAACGTCATGGAAGAGGAAGACCGGCTGGCAGCCGAGGTGATGGCGGCAAACGGTAATACGGTGGATTACACCGCATAAGAAGAGATGCAAGGATATTTGCATCGGAAAGGAGATAAAAATGGCTTTAGTACAGGCAGTAGAAGACGGTAAGCTTGTGGAATCTACTTCACAGAGCTCCTTGAAGAAGGCAACCGCTGCATCCGGCAGTGATATGGACAAGGATGCGTTTCTGCAGCTTCTGGTAGCACAGATGAAGTATCAGGATCCGTTACAGCCCACGTCCAATACGGAGTACATATCCCAGTATGCACAGTTTTCACAGGTTGAGCAGATGCAGAATATGTCATCCAGTATGGATTTGCAGAGAGCGAGTGGCCTGGTTGGTGAGGAAGTGTACATTAAGACAACCACCTCGTCCGGTGAGACCAAATATGTCCGCGGCAAAGTGGATTATGTGGTCTATGAGAACAACAAGGCTTATCTTTCCATCAATGAAGAGCTTTATTCGCTGGAGGATTTGGATACCGTGGCAGACAAGGAATATCTTGCGGCATATGATAAGGCTTATGAATTTGTGGCAAAGCATAACAAGCTGCCCGGAATCAACGGAATTGATATGACGGATGCTGAGACAATCGATGCTCTGGAAAAAGAATACAACGAAATGACGGATTATGAGAAGTCTTTCATTGCACAGGATGTTGTGACCAGCTTGAATAAGTATATTGAGAAATTAAAGGAAATCAGGCTTGCGGCAGAAGACTCTGAGAAGACGGAAGAAAACGGAGCTTCAGAAGAAACGAACAAGGTTGACGGAGCTGAGAATTCAGAGACGGGAGCATAGGAATATGGATATTCAGAAAAATGGCTTCCTTTCCATTGAACAGCTAAAGGACCGGTATTTCGGTGAGACACGTGCCGCTTCTGAGAAACGCAATGCGGACGGACTTTCCTTTCAGGAAATTCTGGAACAGAAGAGCAGCGTTAAGTTTTCCAAGCATGCGGCATGCAGATTGGCGGACCGCAATATTTCTCTCACGGAGGAACAGCTGGAACGACTGAATGACGGAGCAAAGAAGGCTGAGGAAAAGGGAATTAAGGATTCGCTTGTCATTGTGGATAAGCTGGCATTTATCGTGAATGTACCGAACAATACCGTGGTGACCGCAATGGACAGCGAAGAGACGACAGAGAATGTATTTACAAATATCAACGGAGCAGTTATTATGTAAGCCGGACCTTTTAAGGAGGTTTACGTTTCCTGAACGACAGAGGGAAACGGGTTCCGTTTAAGGAGGAACAAATACTATGATGAGATCATTGTATTCTGGTGTTGCGGGTCTGAAGACGCACCAGACAAAAATGGATGTAATTGGTAACAATATCGCAAACGTAAACACAACTGCATACAAATCCAGTTCTATTACCTTTAGTGAATTGATGAGCCAGACAACTCAGAAGGCCAGCGGTCCCAATGCCACAACGGGTATCGGCGGTACCAATGCAAGGCAGATTGGTCTTGGTGTAAAGACCGGTGCAATCAATACCAATATTTCCGGACAGGGCTCCAGCCAGTCCACAGGTAACCCCTTCGATATCATGATTACCGGAAATAATTTCTTCGTTGTAAACAACGGAAGTGAGAATTTCTTCACAAGAGACGGCTCCTTCTATGTGGATGGTGCAGGCAATCTTGCAATGACCAGTACCGGATATAATGTCATGGGCTGGGGCGTGGATGAGACCACCGGTGAGATTAAACAGGACAGTGTAACTGCACTCCGTATCATGAGTGCTGCCAATATGACGTATCCGCCCGAGTCCACCTCAAAGGCTTATGTAGCCGGCATTATTGACAAGCATGACACAGATGTGACAAGCGCTAACGGCAAGGCAATCAATTTGAATTTCTTTGATGCTCTGGGCTACAGCTACACAGCACGTCTGGTATTCAAGCAGTCTGCTGATGTCAATGAGTACAGTGTTGAGTTTGATAAGCTTTTGGATTCCGAGGGCAACGAGATTACCTCCGTGATGGATGCACAGGGCAATAAGATTAAGCTTTCCGATGTATCCTTCGGAAATGAGAATCAGATTCAGGTGAAGCCCGGCAAGGTAACCTTTAATAATTCCGCTTACGCATGGAACAAGACGGCCAAGAAGCTGATGTCCAAGGACGGAACTACAACCTACGCGGATTTGACCCAGTTGTTTGATGGCGGCAAGTTAAAGCCTCTGGGTGAGATGGTTACCGTGGATGCTACGGCGGGAACAACCATTTCGGTGGGAGAGTGTCTGGACAATATTGCGAAGGCATACGGATACGAGGGCTCTACAGAAGAGTTTTTGAAGCTGTACAAAAACGATGCCCTCGGTTCACCGGTGTCTGTTGAGGAAATGCTGGCTAATCTGGCAGCAAGTGCTGACCCGGCTATTGATACGAATGTATTATTCCCTATGTATGATGATACGGATGTAACCGGCACAGAGCCCACTGCCTTTGATGTGGACGGAAGATATTACAACGGTACCAAGGTTAATTACAATCCGGATACGGGTAAATTCAACGGTATTGGTGCAGCGGGAAGTACACAGACAACCATTATTATGGGCTTGTCCGCACTGGGCGGCAATTTCGCTGATATTACGATAGACTTTTCGGAGAGTTCCATGCAGAATAACAAGGGAACCTCCACCATCGGTGCAACCAGAGGCGATTTCGATGGCATTGGTGCAGGACGTATGCTGGGTGATATGATAGGTGTATCCATTCAGCAGGACGGTATGATTTATGCAAGCTATGACAACGGTATGACCAAGCTTCTGGGACAGATAGCCACAGCAGAGTTTGCGAATGCCTCCGGTCTGGAGAAGCAGGGAGACAATCTGTATTCGGCAACTCTGAACTCCGGAGAATTTGATGGCATCGGTGTGGATGTGACTGCCGGCGGCGGCTATATGTCTACCGGTCAGCTGGAGATGAGTAACGTGGATTTATCTTCTGAGTTCACGGAAATGATTACCACGCAGCGTGGTTTCCAGGCAAACAGCCGTATTATTACGGTGTCCGATACTTTGCTTGAGGAATTGACCAATCTGAAGAGATAATTCATAAAAAGGTTTGAGAAGGGGCGGATTTTTTCCGTCCCTTACTGTCAATAAAAATAGACAAAAAGAGAGGGCAGAATATGGTAGAAGTGACGAAAATAAACGGAGTAAAAATCCTTGTAAATCCCCATTTGTTTGAAATTGTGGAAGAAACGCCCGATACTGTGATTACCCTTACCACAGGCAGAAAAATAATTGTAAAAGAAAGTAGACAAGAGATAAAAAATCTTGTAAAATTGTATAGAAAGGATATTTTTGCAGAATAATTCTAAAAATTGCAGAATGTTAGGTGATTTTTGTGGATATAGCATCCTTGTTAGGTATCATATTAGGTTTTGTAATGTTGGCTTTCGGTATCATCAGTAGTGCCGACTGGGGGGGCGTTTATGAGTATTTCGATGCTCCTTCGGCAATCATTACTTTTGGTGGCGCTTTTTCGTGTACTTTGGCGTCTGTCAGTATGCAGAATTACATAAACGGTTTGAAATCCTTCGCCCTTATTTTCAAGACCTCGGCGTTGAATACCACAGATATGATTCGCAAGATTATTGACTTGTCGAATGTGGCTCGAAAGGAAGGTCTTTTGTCTCTGGAGGAAGAAGCGGCGAATTTGGATGAAGATTTTCTGAAGAAGGGAATTCTGTTGGTAGTAGACGGAACTGACCCTGATTTGGTGCGTGCGATTATGGAGACGGAGCTTGTGAGTATCGAGGGACGTCACAAGGATGTCATCGGATTTTGGGACACCTTGGGCGCCATGGGTCCTGCCTGGGGTATGATTGGTACTCTGGTAGGTCTGGTAGACATGCTTTATCATATGGAGGATCCTTCCTCACTGGGACCGGCGATGGCAGTTGCACTGATTACCACACTGTACGGTTCCCTGCTTGCGAACTGGATTTGTATTCCTGTTTCTAATAAGCTGAAGGCGGATAACGCGGAAGAGATGATGCAGAAGGAGGTTATGATAGAGGGTCTTCTGTCGATACAGGCAGGAGAGAATCCCCGTGTCATTGAAGAGAAACTGAAATCCTTCCTGGCACCCAAGGAAAGGGAGGATGCCGGGGAAGATGCAGGGGGTGAAGAGTAGTGGCGAAAAGGAAGGAAGATACGCCGTCGCCCGGGGCGCCGGCATGGATGGCCACGTTCAGTGATTTAATGAATCTGCTTCTTTGCTTCTTTGTTATGTTGTTTTCTATGTCTTCCGTCAACGAGGAAAAGTACCAGGAACTGGTGGCCGGCATGAATAGCTCCTTCAGTGTTTTTGACGGCGGAGCGACCGCTATCGGCGACGGCATTTTAATCAGTAACGGTGTCAGCCAGCTGAATGAACTGGATAAATACATTAACAGCATGGGAAAAAGCGAAGATAGTGAGAATGATTCTGATCAACTGGAGGAGTTTCCCCAGTCCGGTGAAAGCCTTGAGGAGATGCTGGAGGAACAGTATCTGCAGGAGAATGAAGTGATGGCTGAGACTATGGAGGAGGCTGTTGCAGAGGGCGGAATGGCAGACAGGATAGATGTGTCCTTCACCTCCCAATATGTACAGCTGACAATGAAGGGGGCTCTGCTTTTCGATTCCGGAAAGGCTGAAATCAAAGATGATGCTTTGAAGGTGCTGGAAAAAGTTGGCGTGATACTGGAACGGTATGCAAATGGTACAATAGAGATAGAGGGGCATACAGATAATATCCCCATTAACAGCGCACAATATGCCAGCAATGAGGAGCTTAGCAGCGCGAGAGCACTTTCAGTCTTTTATTATCTGACTGAGAATACGACCATCGACCCGACCAGCCTGAGGCATGCGGGAATGGGCGAGAGAGTTCCCATTGCCGACAATGCAACAGAGGAAGGCAGAAGTAAGAACAGAAGAGTAGAAATCAAAATATATGGCTCCGATTGATTGATTCATGAGGAGTGAGGGAAAGGCTTACAGGATGAAGAAAAATTTACTGACAGTGCTGATATTGGTGCTATTGGTGGTGAATATCGTACTTACCAGTGTGCTGATGTTCAGCGTTATGAATACGAATAAAAAGACTGCGCAGCTGGTGAGTAATATTGCGACAGTGATGAATCTGGAATTGACATTGCCGGGTGAGCGGGAGCAGGTTGCATGGGAGGATACCTATGTGTACAGTCTGGGAAGCTCACTTACCATTCCGCTGGCGACGGAGACGGCACCGGACGGAACCGAGGGAGCACAGAGATATATGATTTTTGATGTGGCGCTGTCCATGGATATGAATCATAAGGATTATAAGACCTACAGCGCGACTCTCTCCGAGAGAGAAAGCCTGATAAAGGATGCAATCCGCACGGTGGTGAACACCCATACGGAGAGTGAGTGCAGAAAAGAGCTGGAGAACGGTATGGAGGGCTTAAAGACCGAAATCCTGAGGGCGCTTCAGGATTTGTTCCAGTCCGACTTTATTTACAGTGTTGCAATCAGTGAAGTGAAATTTGGCTAGCTGGCATTTGACAGAATTGCTTTACGGGAGGTGAGAATTTGTGGGCGAAGTCCTTTCACAGAACGAGATAGATAACCTGTTAGCAGCGTTGTCAGCCGGCGAACTGGATGCGGATCAGATACAGGGTAAGGACGAAAAGCAGGTCAAGAATTATGATTTCAGCCGCCCGACCAAGTTCTCGAAGGAGCATCTTAGAACACTGGAGATTATATTTGAACATTACAGCAGACTGGTATCCACCAATCTTCCTGTCTATTTGAGGAAGAATGTGCAGGTTGTGGTTGCCAGCTCGGAGACCGTCACCTTCAGTGAGTTTTCGAATTCACTGTTAAATCCGGTGATTCTGGGCATTGTTAATTTTCAACCCTTGCCGGGTAATGTGATTATTGAGCTTGGTACTAATTTAGGCTATGCTATGCTGGACAGGATGCTGGGCGGCAGCGGAATGCCGCTGGAGAAGAACAGAGAGTTCTCGGAGATTGAACTGACAATCATAGAGAAAATAATGGTTATGATGACACAGCTTCTGCGGGAACCGTGGAGGAATGTGATAGATTTATCCCCTGTGTTGAGCAGACTGGAGACGAATTCCCAGTTTGCACAGGTGATTGCCCCCAACGATATGATTGCCATTGTCACCTTGAATGTGAAAATCGGCGATGTGGAGGGGTTCGTCAATATTTGTCTTCCGTTCTTCACGCTGGAAGACATTATGGATAAGCTGAATACAAAGTATTGGTTCTCGACCATGCAGGAGAATCATGATGAGAACTATGAAGATTATATCGAGGCATTAATCCGTAAGGTGCAGGTGCCTGTGAAAGCAATATTGGGAAAGAGTACGATTTCGGTTTCGGATTTCATGAACCTGCAGGTGGGTGATTGTATCCGACTGGATTCTAAAGTTGAGAATGATATGTGTGTATATGTAGGGAATATAAAAAAGTTTACCGCTTTGCCCGGCGCCAATCAAGACTCTTATGCAGTCCGGATTACATCGGTAATCAGAGAGGAGGATTAAGCTATGGATGGAATGTTATCTCAGGACGAGATAAATGCATTGCTTAGCGGTATGGATTTGTCGGACGGAGGTTCGTTTGACACAACAGTGGCTTCAAGTGATTCTTCCGACGTTGCTGGCTTGGAGCCTGCGGCGGATTATTTGGCAGGAACAGCAGCTTCCATGAACGGAAATGAACAGCTGAGTGATGTGGAAAGGGATGCAATCGGAGAGGTTGCAAACATCAGTATGGGTTCCTCGGCGACGAGTTTGTATTCGCTTGTTAACAGAAAAGTGAATATCACAACACCGGTGGTTACTCTGGCCACATGGGAAAATCTGTTGGATGTTTATGAAAAACCCTGTGTCTTTATACAGATTAATTATACGCAGGGGTTGGACGGCACCAATATTTTGGTGCTAAAGGAACATGATGTAAAGGTTATCACTGACCTAATGATGGGAGGTGACGGTACCAATACAGAGGGAGAATTGGGGGAATTGCACCTGAGTGCGATTTCCGAGGCGATGAATATGATGATGGGTTCGGCTGCCACTTCTCTTTCCACCATGTTAAAGACGGTAATTGATATCAGCCCGCCGGATTCCTCACTGCTTGATTTGACTAAATATCAGACAGGAGCGGATATTGCGCCTTTCTTAGGCGGTACATTTGTAAAGATTGAGTTCAGGATGCAGATTGATGATTTCGTAGACAGTACGATTATGCAGCTGTATCCCATTGAGTTTGCCCGCAAGCTTGTGGATACCTTCATCAATACACAGATGGGGCTTGCTGAGGAGGCGCCGGCACCGGCACCCAATCCTTCACCGTCATCCGCACCTGCAGCCGCTCCCACACCAATGCCGGAGCCTGTAGCACCGCAACCGATGCCGACAGACAATTCCGCAGGTCAAATGAACAACAGTCAGATGGACATGAATTCCATGATGAGTGGCATGGGTATGGGAATGACTCCCGTGATGAACGGCATGAATTTGAATGCTATGGGAATGACTCCTATGATGAATGGCATGAACATGAATCCCATGGGCGCTATGCCTCAGATGAATATGCAGAATGTAAATATTCAGCCGGCGCAGTTCCAGACCTTCTCCGGAGATGTGACATCCGTCCCCGGACAGGAGAATATAGGCATCATCATGGATGTGCCGCTGGAGGTTACGGTTGAGCTCGGACGCACCAATAAATCGATTTCCGAAATCCTTGATTTTGCACCGGGTACCATCATTGAATTGGATCGTATCGCCGGTGAACCGATAGATGTTCTGGTAAACGGTAAGTTCGTAGCCAAAGGAGAGGTTGTAGTGATTGAAGAAAGCTTTGGCGTGAGAGTGACAGAGATTATTAAATAAAAATACCATAATAACAAAATGGAGGAAGAAACTATGGCAAAGAGTATCTTAATATGTGATGATGCGGCTTTTATGAGAATGATGATTAAGGATATCCTTACCAAGAACGGATACAATGTTGCCGGTGAGGCGGAGAATGGTGCAAGGGCAGTGGAAAAGTATAAAGAGCTGAATCCCGATTTGGTACTGATGGATATTACCATGCCCGAGATGGACGGCATTCAGGCTTTAAAGGAAATTAAGAAAGCGGACAGCGGTGCGCTTGTTATTATGTGCTCCGCAATGGGTCAGCAGGCGATGGTTATTGAATCCATTCAGGCGGGAGCAAAGGACTTTATCGTAAAGCCCTTCCAGGCTGAGCGTGTCATTGAAGCAGTGAAGAAGGTAGTGGGTTAATGGCTGTTTTGTTAACAGGTCAAACAGATAGCTATGTTCAGTTTATTACAGTTCTTGTTGTGTTTGTCTTAGTTTTGGGCATCACTGCGTGGGCCACCAGATGGATGGCAAATTATCAGAAGCAACAGGGGATGAATTGTAATATTGAAGTTCTGGAAACGACTCGTATAAGCAATAACAAGTATATTCAGTTGGTAAGAATCGGCCAGACATACATGGCAATTGCGGTCTGCAAGGATACGGTGACTACCTTGTGTGAAATACCGAAGGAACAGTTGTCAGAGACCATGGGCTCTAAAGGGAACGTGGACTTTAAGCAATTGCTCGAAAAGGTTATAAAGAAAGATTCCAGTGATATGAGTAAGCCGAAGGAATAGTACATATGAAGAGTAAAAAGTTTACTGGAAAACAGATGATTGTGATAATATGCCTGCTGGTTACGGTAGGCATATTATGTGTTTTAAGAAGTGTACCCGTATATGCGGCAGAAAAGCATTTGACGGGAGAAACGGCATTATCTACGGTGCATAATCCGGCGGGCTCCGCGGAGACACCGGAGGATTTGATGGATGTAAATACGGAAAATATCGTGACAATCACTTATAATGACGGCAACGGTGAGGTGAATGCATCTCTCAGAATCCTGATTATTCTGACACTGATTGCATTGGCACCGACTATCATTATCATGATGACTTCCTTCACGAAAATCATCATTGTATTGCATTTTACCCGCTCGGCACTCAATACACAGACGGCTCCCCCGAACCAGATATTGATAGGTCTTGCGTTGATACTGACGTTCTTTGTCATGGAGCCGACCATAACAGCTGTCTATGAGGAGGCTGTGGTTCCCATGGAAAATGGGGAGATTACGCAGGAGGAGGCTCTGGAAAAAGGAATCGCTCCCATGAGAGAGTTTATGTATCCTCAGACGCAATTGAAGGATGTGGAATTATTCATGGATATTGCAGGTGAGGAATGGGACGGAGATTTGGAAACCATTCCTAATTCTGTACTGATTCCCAGCTTTGTTATCAGTCAGCTGAGAGAAGCCTTTTGGATTGGCTTCCTCATTTATATTCCTTTTATCGTTATCGATATGGTCATTGCCTCTACCTTGATGAGTATGGGTATGATGATGCTGCCGCCGACCACGATTTCCATGCCGTTTAAGATTCTTTTGTTTGTGTTGGCAGACGGATGGGCATTGATTATCGGAAATGTTGTACAGACCTTTTATTGATGCAGTTGCCTGGATAGGTGTGAGGTATGCCGGTGCGCATGCCAAGGGAAGGAAGTGGAATTATGACCATAGATGCTGTGGCAGACATAACAAATGAGGCGCTATATCTGATTATCAAGGTATCTCTGCCTGTTTTATTGGTATCGCTGGTGGTGGGACTTCTGATTAGTATTTTTCAGACGGTCACCTCGATTCAGGAGCAGACGCTTACCTTTGTGCCGAAGATTATCTGTGTATTTCTGGCATTGATGCTGTTTGGACCATGGATGATGCAGGAGATGGTTGATTACACCGCTGAGCTGTGGTACACCTTCAGTCTGTATACCCACAGGTAGCGGAGAGTAAGAATGATTGAGTTATCCTTTTCCATTTATGATTTGGAATATTTTCTGCTGATTCTCACCAGAGTGTCCTGCTTTATTTTTGTGGCGCCCTTTTTCGGTCTGAACAATACGCCTGCCAGAGTCAGGATAGGATTGAGTTTTTTTACGGCGATGCTCCTGTATCAGGTAATCACTCCGGCGGATGCAATTCTCTATGATACCGTGCTGGAGTATGCATTGATAGTAATAAAGGAAGCAATTACGGGACTGCTGATTGGCCTTGGTGCTAATGTCTGCACCTCCATTGTGAATTTTGCAGGCTCGCTGATAGATATGGAGACGGGACTTTCCATGGCGACCCTGATGGATCCTGCCACGAGAGAAATGACCAGCATTACAGGCGTTTTCTATCAGTATATGATTATGATGATGATGATTGCCACAGGTATGTATCGTTATCTGCTGGGCGCGATTGCAGATACCTTCGTATTGATTCCTGTGAACGGTTCTGTTTTTCGAAGTGAGGCATTGCTCAATACTGTGCTTACTTTTATGAGTGATTATATCATCATTGGTTTTCGGATTGTTTTGCCGGTGTTCTGCGTTATTTTACTTCTCAATGCCATTCTGGGAGTGCTGGCTAAGGTGTCCCCTCAGTTAAACATGTTTTCCGTCGGAATCCAGTTAAAAATTTTGGTTGGCTTATCGGTGCTTTTCTTTACGTCATCCATGATATCGGGTGTGGCAGATTTTGTGTTTGGGGAGATGCAAACAATGATAACCGGAATTGTTGGAGACCTTATGCCGTAGCGGAGGGTCGGATTCTTGTGATAGGAGTACTTCGGTGATTTTGAAATATAATCTGCAATTTTTTGCAGCGGAAGGACAGGGCGGAGAAAAAACCGAACCTGCTACCGCGAAAAAACTTCAGGATGCCAGAAAGGAAGGTCAGGTAGCCAAAAGCAGAGAGGTTGCCAATGCTTTGGGAATCCTGGGACTTTTCCTTGTTTTAAAGCTTTGGGTCGGAAACATGGGAAATCAGTTTCTTTCCCTGTTTTCGGATATTTATAACCGAATTCCCTCGACCGTGACCTTCTGGCACGGACATATGCCGGAGAATGATACAAAGCTTCTTTTCTATGATATGATTTTGCGGGCTGTCATCATTATGGCGCCCATATTGCTTGTGGGATTTGTGATTGCTTTTGTCAGTGATGTGGTTCAGGTGGGCTGGAAACCGACCGGCAAGCCGATACAGCCCAAATTGAGCAAAATCAATCCGATGTCCGGTTTTCAACGGATGTTTTCCGTTAATTCTCTTGTAGAACTGGTTAAGTCTATTGCGAAGATTGGTTTGATTGTATATATCTGTTATAGTTATTTGAAGGACAAATGGCCCCTGCTGTTTTCCCTGTATGGTATTACTCTGATGCAGGCGCTTCGGCTTGCTGCCGATACGGTTACCGATTTGGGAATCCGAATTGCCATTGTATATATGATTGTTGCTTTGGCGGATTTCGCCTATCAGAAGATTAAGTTCAGTCGGGATATGCGAATGACCAAGCAAGAGGTGAAAGAGGAGTATAAGCAACAGGAAGGTGACCCTCAGATAAAGGGCAAAGTCCGTCAGAGAATGAGGGAGGCTTCTCAGCGGCGAATGATGCAGAATCTGCCTCAGGCGGATGTGGTCATCACGAACCCGACGCACTATGCGGTTGCAATTAAGTATGACCCTGAGGTGGCGGATGCACCTCTTGTCATAGCAAAGGGGGAGGATTACCTTGCTGCCCGTATCAAGGAGGTGGCTAAGGAGCATCACATAGAAATTGTTGAGAATAAGCCTTTGGCTCGTATGCTCTACGCAAATGTAGATGTGGGACAGACGGTGCCGCCGGAGTTGTATCAGGCGGTTGCAGAGGTACTGGCGTTTGTATATCACCTGCAGGGAAAGGTGTAAGAAGGAATAATAAAGAATCAGAAAGAATCAGAAGGGAGGAAATGGCATATGAAAATGAAAAAAGCGGACATTGGCGTTGCAGCATATCTTATGGCAGCCATTGTTATGTTTATTGTGCCGATTCCCTCTTTTTTGCTTGATATTTTTCTTGCAATGAACATTGGGCTGTCAATGACTATCCTTTTTGTGGCAATGTTCAGCAAGGAAGTGCTTGACATGTCGTTTTTCCCGACCATGCTTTTATTTACCACGATTTTCCGTATTGCGCTGAACACCTCGTCCACCCGACTGATTCTGAGGGACGGTGATGCGGGTAATGTAGTGGCTACCTTCGGTCAGTTCGTAGGAGGCGGAGACCTGGTAATCGGTGTCATTATTTTCCTGATTTTGATATTAATTCAGTTCATGGTTATCAATAAGGGTTCTGAGCGTGTATCAGAGGTAACCGCCAGATTTACTCTGGATGCTATGCCCGGTAAGCAGATGGCGATTGATGCGGATTTGAATACCGGTTCCATTACAGAGGCGGAGGCGAGAAAGCGCCGCGATAAGATTCAGGAGGAGGCAAGCTTTTTCGGTTCCATGGATGGTGCCGTGAAATACGTAAAAGGAGATGCCGTGGCAGGCTTGATTATCACGGTCATCAATATTGTGGGCGGTATCGTTATGGGAATGACGAGACAGGGGCTGGATATTACCTCTGCGCTTAACAAATATGCAATTCTCACCATCGGTGACGGCTTGGTAAGCCAGATTCCCTCCCTGCTAATTTCCCTTTCCACAGGTATTCTGGTCACCAAGGGAAGCAAGGATGCTGATTTCGGTTCCACACTGCTCAGTCAGCTGTTTGGTGTGCCCAAGGCACTTTATCTGGTGGGAACCATGCTGTCGGTTCTCGGCTTTGTGACCACCTTAAATACAATACTGTTTGTGGGACTGGGACTTGTATTCATTGTGGTCGGAAGGTCCATTCAGGGTACCCTTGAGACCTCTGATATTGAACAGGCAGTGGACCAGGAGGAAATAGCCGCAGAGGAAATCAGGCAGCCGGAGAATGTCAATAGTCTGTTGCAGGTGGATCCTATCGAGTTGGAATTCGGTTACGGTATCATTCCTTTGGCTGATGTCAATCAGGGCGGAGACCTTCTGGACCGTGTTGTTATGATTAGAAGACAAATTGCATTGGAGCTGGGAACCGTAGTTCCGATTATCCGTCTGCGAGACAATATTCAGCTGAATCCGAACCAGTATATAATTAAAATCAAAGGTATTCAGGTCAGTGAAGGCGAGATCCTTTTTGACCATTATATGGCGATGAATCCCGGGTATGTTGAGGAGGAAATCACAGGAATTCCCACCTTTGAACCATCCTTCCATCTGCCGGCTATCTGGATTACGGAGGGGCAAAGAGAACGTGCGGAAAGTCTTGGCTATACGGTGGTAGACCCGCCCTCCATTATTGCCACCCATTTGACGGAAATCATCCGACAGTATATTTCCGAGCTGTTGACCCGTCAGGATGTGCAGAATCTTATCAACAACCTGAAGGAGACCAACCCGTCTCTTGTGGACGAGCTGGTACCCAAGCTTCTTGGACTCGGAGAGGTACAGAAGGTATTACAAAATCTCTTGAAGGAAGGCATATCCATCCGGGATTTACTGACCATTGCAGAAACACTGGCAGATTATGCCTCCACAACAAGGGATACGGATATTCTTACAGAGTATGTCAGACAAAGCCTTAAGAGAGCAATCTCAACCAAGTATTTTCCTGCACATGAGACTACCAGTGTGGTTACGCTGGACCCCAAAATTGAGCAGGAGATTATGGGTAGTGTAAAGCAGACAGAGACGGGAGCATTCCTGAATCTTGACCCTGCCCGGGCAAAAGCGATTATAGAATCCGTGAGCAAGGAAATAAAGAAGCTTGAGAATCTCGGCAAGAATCCGATAGTGATTACATCTCCCATTGTGAGAATGTACTTTAAACGTCTGACGGAGGATTATTTCAAGGATCTTGTGGTGGTTTCCTATAACGAGGTGGAGTCTAATGTCGAGTTACAGTCAGTAGGGATGGTGACAGCATAATGATAATTAAGAAGTTTGTTGGAAAAACAGAACAGGAAGCAGTGGAAGCGGCTAAGAAGGAGCTGGGTGACGGAGTCGTCATTATGAACGTAAAAAACGTTAAGAGAAAAGGTCTTATGTCCTTGTTCGGAATCAAGCTGGTAGAGGTGACGGTGGCTCTGGAGGAGGAGAGGGAAACCATTGTCAAAGCCCGCAAGGAACCGGTTGCTGCCGTGAAGGAGGATACTGCGTTAGGGGAAAAGAAAATCAGTCTCGCACCTAAGAGTGTAAGCACTGACAATATCGAAAAAAAGCTGGATACCCTGCAGACGCTTCTGGAGAGTCAGATTAAGACGGTTCAGTCAAAGCAGGAGGAGGCTGTTGAGGAAAAGAATCAGCCCGACAAACAGCAACTTCCGGAAGAGCAAACCGACAAAACGCAGGAGGCGGCAAAGCCGGAGGAGAATCCGGAGCAGGAGAAATTTATCCGTCTTTTATACAATACGATGATTGATAATGAGGTGGATCAAAGGTATGCCAATCAGATTATGGACGAGATTGACAGAAATATGAAGCCGAATATTCCCATAGATTATATTCTTGCCAATGTTTACCAGAGATTAATTCTGAAATTCGGAAAGACGGAGGGAATTACACAATCAGAAAATAAGCCGAAGGTGGTGGTGTTTGTAGGACCCACCGGCGTGGGTAAGACGACAACGATTGCCAAGGTAGCAAGCAGCTTCTCTGTGGATGAGAAGAAAAAGATTGCACTTGTCACCTCGGATACCTACAGAATCGCTGCAGCAGAGCAGCTGCGAACCTATGCTAATATTTTGGAGGTACCCTTCCGTGTAATTTACACAGAGGAAGAATTGAAGCAGGCGATAGAGACGTTTAGGGAATTTGATTATATCTTCTTGGATACCACGGGACATTCTCACCGGAATGAGGAACTGTTCCTTAAAATGAAGAACCTGCTGAATGCGATAGATGAGGTGGCGGAGCGAGACACCTTTTTGGTGCTGAGCGCTACGACCAAGTACGCAGATTTGCTTAAGATAGCTCAAAATTATAAGGAGATAACGGATTTTAAGCTTATTTTTACCAAGTTGGATGAGACATCAACCGTAGGGAATTTATTGAATATGAAGCTGAGTACGGATTCCCCTATCGCCTATGTTACGAATGGGCAGAATGTGCCGGATGATATTGAAAAATTCAATCCGCAGAAAATGGTTAAGCAGCTCCTGGGCGGCCATTGATTTGGGGATATAGGAGGACCGTTTAGATGGATCAGGCAGAACAATTACGGATTATTAAAGCGAATAAGATATCCAGACCTTTGGCCAGAGTAATTACCGTTACCAGCGGAAAGGGTGGGGTCGGAAAGTCGAATACAGCTATCAATCTTGCCATTCAGTTCCGTAAAATGGGGAAAAGGGTGATTATTCTGGATGCGGATTTTGGATTGGCTAACATCGAGATTATGTTTGGAACGGTTCCGAAGCATAATCTGTGTGATTTAATCTATCAGGGGAAGAATATACGTGACATCATTACATGGGGACCCATGGAAGTCGGATTTATCTCCGGCGGCTCCGGTATTGCCAAGATGTCTAACCTGAGCAGGGATTATCTGGTATACATCATTCAGAATCTTGCCGAGCTGGATGCGATTGCAGATATTATCATTGTGGATACGGGAGCGGGCATTGCAGATGCAGTGCTGGAGTTTCTGGTTGCCAGCGGGGAAATTCTGCTGGTGACAACGCCGGAGCCAACCTCCATTACCGATTCCTATTCTTTGTTGAAGGCTCTGTACAGACATCCGTCCTTCAAGGAGGAGGATACCAAGGTTAAGATGATAGCGAACCGGGTGGAAAAGGAGAGTGAGGGTGACATTCTGTTCAAAAAACTGAATGCAGTGGTTGCCCGATATTTAAAGATTCCCATGACATATTTGGGATGTGTACCTCAGGATTCCCAATTATCCAGGGCAGTGATGCAGCAGATGCCGGTTTCCCTGCAGAATCCCAATGCAAAATCCAGCCTTGCCTATGCGAAAATGGCAGCGAAGCTTTTGGGAAAAGAGGAGACGGAACGTCAGCCGATGCGGGGCATGGCAGCATTTTTCTCACATATAGTGACCGGGAAATAAACAATGAACTGCAGTGATAATAAATGATTGGGAGAGATGGATATGTTATCAAAATTTGTGGCAGAAAGCGATCGAATTGAATTGAGAGCCGTGGAAAGAGGCTTGGAGGAAGCACAGGAGAACAGTCAGAAGGTTTATTACAGCTCCGTGCATGAAATTTTCTCGGAAGATTCTATGGAAATTATCATGCCTATGGAGCAGACGAAATTGATTCTGCTGCCCGTAGACAGCGAGTATGACATGGTGATATACGGCGCTACCGGACTTTATCAGTGCTTCGTGCGGATTATCGACCGCTATAAGAGCAATAACGTATATATACTGGTGGTGGAGTTGACCAGCAATCTGAGAAAGTATCAGCGAAGAGAGTACTATCGTTTCAGCTGTGCGCTGGAGATGTGTGCCCGTAATCTCGAAAAAGAAGAGGTGGCTGCTTTGGAGGAAAAGGTTCCTTATATTCTGCAGCCGGGGCTTCCCCTGAAGCGCAGCGTTATTGTGGATATCAGCGGCGGCGGACTCCGCTTCCTTTCTGAACAGAAATATGAACCGGACAGTTTGATTCTCTGCAGCTATTATCTGCTTACCGGCGGTGCCAAAAAGCTGTACGAGGTGGTCGGAAAGGTGCTTGCCGTACGGGAATTAGATAATCGGCCGGGTATCTACGAGCATCGTGTTAAGTATTACAATCTGGATGTGGACACAAGAGAGATGATTATCAAGTTTATATTTGAGGAAGAGCGTAAGGAACGCAAAAGAGAGAGATTGATGTAGGATGGTGTGCAATGGTTAAAAAAATATTGATTGTTGATGATTCTGCACTCATGAGAAGTGTGATATGTGATATAATCAATGGTGATAAGAGATTCCGGGTGGTAGCAAGAGCAACAAACGGTCTGGAGGCCTTTGATTTACTCAGCAGGAATATCTATGATGCGGTGATTCTGGATGTCAATATGCCCAAGATGAACGGACTGGAATTGTTGAAGGAGTTGCGCAAATATAAGATTCCTGCCAGAATAATGATGGCCAGCACAGATACCGTAGAGGGTGCGAAGACAACACTTGATGCTCTGGAATTAGGAGCCTTGGATTTCATACATAAGCCGCAGAATGCAATCGATTGCCGCGAGGAGAGCTTTCGTGATGATTTGCTCAGAATTTTGGAAGTGGTGTCGGAGAGTAAGCCGCCTGCTTTCGAATCGGAGGAGAAGGTTCAGAAGGCAAGGAAGACTACCGGTAAGGTATTGGACATCGTCAAGAAAAACGGTGTTTCCGTCTCCGGTGAGAAGATTGTAGCGATTGCAAGCTCTACCGGTGGTCCCAAAGCCCTTCAGGAGGTAATTCCTAAGCTGCCTGCCGAGTTGGATGCTCCGGTACTGATTGTGCAGCATATGCCAAAGGGCTTCACGGCATCCTTCGCGGAGCGGTTGGATTCCCTAAGTAGCATTTCCGTTAAGGAAGCGGAGGAGGGTGACGAACTTCAAAAGGGCAGGGTTTATCTGGCCAGAGGCGGCAGTCACATGAACGTGGTGAGAGCTGCGGGTGGCAGAGTGAAGATTCATTATTCGGATGAACCCGCCAGAGAAGGAGTAAAGCCCTGCGCTAACTATATGTATGAATCATTGGCAGACTGTGAGTATGATGATATCATCTGTACCGTTATGACCGGCATGGGAGCGGACGGAACCGAAGGTATCAGAGAACTGAAGAGCAAGAAAAAGGTTCATGTGATAGCCCAGAATCAGGAGAGCAGTGTCGTGTACGGAATGCCGAAAAGTGTTGTGACGGCAGGCCTGTCGGATCAAATCGTTCCCTTGGAGCAGATTGCACAGGAGATTATTTTACACGTCGGACTTTCTATTTAAGGATGAAGCAGCCCAAAAGGCAGAATGGAGGATAAGATGGACGTTAGCCAATATCTTGAAATTTTCCTGGATGAAACAAAAGAGCATTTACAGAATCTGAATACACAGATACTGAATTTGGAGTCGGATTCTGAAAACATGGATACGATTAATGAAATCTTCCGTGCGGCACATTCCTTGAAGGGCATGGCAGGTACCATGGGATATAAGAGAATGCAGACGCTGACTCACGATATGGAGAACGTGTTCTCTGAGGTGCGCAACGGCAATATCAAGGTTCAGCCTGAGATGATAGATGTGCTTTTCAAGTGCTTGGATGCATTGGAGGAGTACAATAATAATATTCAGCAGACTGCTGATGAGGGCACCAATGATAATGAGATACTGATTAAGCAGCTGAATCAAATGCTCAATGGTGTCAAGGAACCCGAGGCAGCACAGCCTGAAAAAAAGGCTTCCGGTGCAGAGGTCTCCGCTGAGAGTGCAGGCAGCACGGAAAAATGGAATGATATCCCCTTTGATCAGAGCCAGATTAGGGTGATTCAGGAAGCTCAGAAAATGGGCAAAAGGGTCTACGGAATCAATGTTGTGGTACAGGAGACCTGTATTCTGAAAGCTGCAAGAGCATTCCTGGTATTTAAAGCGATTGAGGAAAATGGAGAGATTATTGTGTCCAATCCCAGCGCCCAGGATGTGGAAGATGAAAGATTCGATAGGGATTTCACTCTGATTGTTATTTCTGACGGCTCTGTGGAGGATGTTATCAAGGCTGCAGAGAATGTATCGGAAATCGCTGAGGTTACAGGCGCAGAATTGGTTCTGGAAAAGGTGAAGAATTATAAAGCGGATGAAGCGGACGGGGAAACGTCTGAAAAGAATGTGACTGCAGTGGCTGAGACGAAAGCAAAAGTGGCGGCACCTTCTAAGCAGGCTGACAAAAAACAGACGCCCGGCAAGCCGGTTGTAAACCGTACGGTTCGTGTGGATATTGAGAAGCTGGATGTTTTGATGAATCTTGTGAGTGAGCTGATTATTGCCAAGAATTCATTGGTATCCGCATCAGGTGTGAAGGAACAGAGTGTGGGCTTTAACGAACAGATAGAATATTTGGAAAGCGTTACGACCAACCTGCATGAATCTGTTATGAAGGTTCGAATGGTTCCTATTGAGAGCGTTGTCAATAAATTTCCTCGTATGATTCGTGATTTGTCCAAGAAGCTGGATAAAAAGATGGAGCTGTATATGTCCGGTGAGGAGACGGAATTGGACCGTACCGTGGTGGATGAAATCGGTGACCCTCTGATGCATTTGCTTCGTAACTCCGCAGACCACGGCTTGGAATCTGCAGAGGTGCGTGCCCAGCGCGGAAAACCTGCCGTAGGAACCATCTTCCTGAATGCATACCAGGACGGCAATAATGTAGTGATTGAAGTAGGCGATGACGGTAATGGTATCGATGTGGAAGCTGTAAGAAGAAAGGGTATTGAGAGAGGAGTTATCACTGAAGAACAGGCAGCTAATATGTCTGATAAAGAGGTGATAGATTTGCTGTTCCTTCCCAGCTTCTCCACAGCGAAGCAGGTTACCGATGTGTCCGGAAGAGGCGTGGGTCTGGATGTTGTGAAATCAAAGATCGAGTCCCTCAGCGGTGAGGTGGAAGTAAAGACCCAGTTGGGTGTTGGAAGCACATGGATTATACGTCTTCCTCTGACACTTGCAATTATTCAGGCATTGATGGTTGTGGTAGGCGGAGAGAAATATGCCATTTCTCTTGGCTCTATTCAGACCATTGAGGATATCCCTGTCAGCGATATTAAGCTTGTACAGAATAAAGAAGTAATCAACTTAAGAGGAACTGTTATGCCTTTGATTCGTCTTTCCAATGTACTTGATATTGAAAGTACCAGAAAGGCTGATGAGAATCTGGTTGTTGTCGTTGTTAAGAAGGGTGATAAGATGGCCGGTCTGGTGATTGATGAGCTGATCGGACAGCAGGAAATCGTTATCAAGTCCCTCGGAAAATATATCAAGCAGGTGAAATTTATCAGCGGTGCTACGATTCTTGGTGACGGTGAAATCGCTTTGATTCTCGATGCAAATGCATTGATTTAAGGAATGGAGGGATAACGGTATGGATGAGCTTAGAGCATTGGATGAAATGAAGGAATATGTAAGTGCAAAAGAACCTGTGGAGTCTACACAGTATATTGTAATCCGTCTGGGAGAAGAGCAGTTTGGAATTGATATCCGTTATATTGATAATATTGTGAAAATGCAGAATATCACCAGAGTGCCCAAGGTACCTGATTATCTAAAAGGCGTTATCAACCTGAGAGGTGAGGTCATTCCCGTGATGAGTCTGCGTATGAAGATGGGCTTGCCGGAGGATGAGTATGTCAGGTCAACGAGAATCATTATCCTGAAACTGGAGCAGCAGGGAAATGTGGGAATCATTGTTGACGAAGTCAAGGAAGTTGTGACGCTGGAAAGCACTCAGGTGGACAAGATGTCTTACGATACCAAGGAAGGTACTGTTAATTTCATTAACGGTGTCGGCAAACGAAATGGTGAATTAATTTCGCTGCTTGATTTAAACTCCATTACATTGGAAGGAAATGCATAATAGAAGGAGTTCTCTTTATGAGTAAAATGAGTTTGGAACAGGTTTCGCAAAATTATATGGATGTTTTAAGGGAAATCGGCAATATCGGAGCGGGAAATGCCATGACGGCACTTGCCCAGATGCTCCAGTGTAAGGTTGATATGAAGGTGCCTCAGGTTAGGCTGCTGCCTTTCTGTGAGGTCGGCAGTCTCATGGGAGGCGAGGAACAGATTATGGTGGGCGTTTTCCTTGGAGTAGAGGGTGATGTTACGGGAAGTATGATGTTTCTCGTTGAACAGACCAGCGCAAAACATCTGATTAACAAGGTCATGATGGGTATGGGCTCTGAGGGAGATGCCTTCACAGAGATGGAACTGTCCTGTATGAAGGAGGTCGGCAATATCATTACCGGTGCGTATTTGAATTCGCTTTCCACCCTGACCAATTTGAAGATTTATCCCTCACCTCCGGATTTGACTGTGGATATGGCAGGTGCAATTTTGAGCGTTCCCGCAATTAAGTTTGGTACACTGGGAGATAATCTGTTATTGATTCAATCACAGTTTTATGATGAAGTGGAGATTGACGGATACTTCATTCTGATACCGGATTTGGAATCCTATTCTAGAATTCTTACCTCCTTGGGAATCCCCGTGGAGTAGAATTATTCTGATAGAAGAAGGACATGATTTATGAGTGAAATTATCAAGGTGGGAATGGCAGATTTAAAAACCTGTGTAAGCCCTGACGGTGTGACAACCTTGGGGCTTGGTTCCTGTGTTGGCATTGCACTTCGCGATCCGGTTGTTAAGGTTGGCGGTCTGGCACATATTATGCTGCCGGACAGTACCGCCATCAGGAACAGCAGTCAGAATCTTGCAAAATTTGCTGACACCGGTATTGATGAGCTGATTCATCAGATGGAGATGCTTGGTGCCAAGAAGAGCCGGATGGTTGCGAAAATAGCAGGCGGAGCTGCCATGTTTACGACCAATTGCTCGGACGTGCTTCAGGTAGGACAGCGGAATGTGGATGCTACGGAGGAGAAATTGAAGGAATTGAATATTCCGATTTTGGCGAAGGATACAGGAGCAAATTACGGAAGAACGGTGACTTTCTTCCCGGAGACAGGTGAATTCCATATTCGTGCGGTTGGCAGAAGTGAAAGTGTAATCTAGCTGAGGTGGATAATGAACAGAAAGAATATGCCTTTGATATTGATGCTGGTAGCAGGAGCAGTTACCTGCATCATTACATTTGTACAGAAGTATTCGGTTTTGAACAAATTAATCTCATTATTGGTTGTTTTGCTGATTTTTTATTTTCTGGGAAGTGTTCTCCGTTGGACTCTTGATTATTTTGAATCGCAGAATGAAAAACGGAACAAGGAGCAGGGAGAGGTCATTGAGAAGGAAGCACCGGAGGAAGAAGTGAAGGAAGAAGCAGAGCAGTAATGGGGATGACTTAAAGAGAGGGTGTAAATAATCTTCATGGATGATGCAGGAAGAAGAAAATTATTAGAAGAATATGCTAAGACGAAAACACCCGAAGTGCGGGAGAAGCTTATCTTGGAGTATGCTCCCTTGGTAAAGGTGGTGGCAGGACGTCTGAGTATGTATCTGGGCTACAATGTGGAGTACGAGGATTTAGTGAGCTATGGTATCTTTGGCTTGATAGATGCCATTGATAAATTTGACTGCTTCAAGGAGGTCAAATTTGAAACCTATGCCAGCTTGAGAATTCGAGGGGCTATTCTTGACCAAATCAGGAAGATGGACTGGATTCCCAGAACCATACGTCAGAAACAGAAAAAAATAGATGCGGTTATCAAAGAGATAGAGCAGACTACCGGGCACAGCGCAACAGATGAAGAAATCGCAAGGACGCTGGGTATTTCTGAGGAAGAATACACGGAATGGCAGTCTCAGATGAAGATTACCGGAATCGTATCCTTAAATGAGTACATGGAACAGGGAAGTGATGTCTCTCAGGACTCCGGAAAGCATTCCTGTGCAAGGTTTGAAAGCCCGGAAGAACGTGTGGAGAAGGAGGAGCTGACCAAGGTACTGGGAGAGGCTTTGGATATTCTCACGGAAAAGGAACGGAAGGTAATTACCTTGTATTATTACGAAGAACTGACATTAAAGGAAATCAGTAATATTTTGGAGGTTTCCGAATCGAGAATTTCCCAGCTCCATACCAAGGCCCTGCAAAAAATGAAGGGCAAAATGGGAAGCTATATGGGTATTTTGTCAGACAGATAGCGTATATATTATCTTAATGATTCGGAGAACGAAGAAATGCGGAATGGCTATTTTCAGTTAGTGAAGACAACCAATGGATATGGAGTGAGATTATCCCCGCCTGTAGGCGGTGGCGAGAAGATACGGATAGCGGAGCTGCTGCACTATTTGGAGGGTGCCAATCTAAGCTATGACTTAGGTACTTTGAAGAGAGCAGTGGAACAGAATCAGGATCAGGTATGTTTCCTTTCGGTGGGGGATTGCCCTGTTATCGATGAGAAATATCAATTGACAATCAGCGAAGATAATATGAGCGCTTCAATGCGCTTTTTCCCGCCTTCTGAAACGGGAAAGAGACTGGATTTGAATGATGTTCTGAGTGCCCTGCGTTACCACGATGTGTGTTCCGGGATTCAGATGCAGGTGCTTCAGAATCATTTTATGTCCTTCGATTATTATTGTACAGACCTGACGGTTGCACTGGGCAGGCCTCCCAAGAATGGCAGCGATGACCGAATTGAGTATTGCTTTAATACGGATGTGAATAGTCAGCCGGAGGAGAGAGAGGACGGTTCGGTTGATTACTTTAATTTGAATCTGATTAATCATTGTAAGGCGGGGGATGTGCTTGCGCGGATTATCCCCGGAGGCGGCGGAGAACCCGGACAGAATATCAAGGGACAGAAAATTCTGCCCAGAGAAGAGAAGAGAGCGGTTCTTAAATTCGGAAAGAATATTCAGCTTTCGGAGGACAGAAGGAGCATTACTTCCATGGTGGACGGGCATGTAATGCTGGTGGATGAGGATGTGTTCGTCTCCGATGTATATGAGGTGGAAAATGTAGATCCATCAACGGGAAATATTGATTATTCCGGAAGCGTGCAGATTAATGGGAATGTTGCTTCCAATTACGTTGTAAATGCCGGCGGTAATGTCATTATCAACGGAGTTGTGGAGGGTGCGCAGATAACGGCCGGCGGCAATATCGTCATTGCAAGAGGTATGAACGGCATGTCCAAGGGATACCTTAAGGCGGGCGGAAATGTAATCTCCAAGTTTATTGAAAATGCCACAGTGGATGCGGAGGGATATATTAATACCAGTTCTATTCTCCACAGCAATGTAAATGCCGGAACGGAAATCGTGGTAACCGGCAGAAGAGGTTTTATTACCGGTGGACATGTTCAGGCGGGAAATCAGATTACCGTCAAGACACTGGGAGCAGTTATGGGGGCTTCCACAATTGTTGAGGTTGGTGTGGATCCCAAAGTAAAAATTGCATATGCACAGCTGCAGAAGGATATTGTGGAGCTGGTGAAGGCGATAAAGGGGAACCAGGCAACGGTGACCGGATTTGCCGAAAAGCGTAGTAAGGGTGCGAGAATCACGGAGGAGCAAATTAAGTTTGTGCGTGAAGCCGTGCTCAAGCTGGAGCAGCAAAAGATGGAACTGGAGCAGAAGAATAATGAATTGCAGGAGATACAGAAGCATTTTGATTTGCAGAGCCATGCGTGCATTGTAGTAAAGGGAGAGGTGCACCCCGGCACCACCATTGTAATCGGTGATTTGTCCATGATGGTACAGAAGGAATACCAATTCTGCAAATTTGAAGTAGTACAGGGAGATGTGAAGGCTGTTTCGATGTAAGCAGAACAGCTATTGAAAGGATGGGTAAAACATGGCACTTGGTTCGATGCAGATTACATCCATTACAAGATCGCATGATTATACTACGATTAAGCAAAATGAGGACAATAAAAGCTTTACTGACCAGATGAATATCGGACAAAATCTCCAAAAGGATACGCTGCAGAAGACCCGGGAGGTACACAGCAGTGATAATGCCGATTGGCATAACCGTCAATTCGATGCCCGGGAAAAGGGTGATAATGAATATGATGGTGATGGCGGTCAAAGAAGGAAGCACGAGGACAAGAAGGAACGGGTGGTGGTGAACGGCCACCAAAGCTTTGACATCAAGATATAAAGGATGAAAGAATATGGGAATTACAGAAATACTACTTCTAATAATCGGAGGTGTGATATTTACATTGAGTTTTGTACTCCAGGCGGGAAAAGAGGAACTGCCGGAGACTTCCAAAGCATTAGCCAAAGAGGAAATTGAGACCTTGGTTTCCAAGGAGATGGAGAACATCAGAAGTCACGTGGATGATGTGGTTGAGGAAAGCATGGAATATGCCATGGAGAAAACAGAACGCTCTTTGGAGCGGCTGTCCAACGAGAAAATCATGGCGGTCAATGAGTATTCGGATACGGTATTGCAGGAGATTCACAGGAATCATGAGGAGGTTATGTTCCTGTATGACATGCTGAATGATAAGCACACCAATTTAAAGAACACTGTTTCAGAGGTCAATAAGACGGTAAAAGAAGTGGAAGAGACCAAAAAAGAAGCAGAGGCAGTGGTACATTCCATTCAGTATCAGAATCAAAGCAATAATTCGAACCAAAATTTGAATCCAAACCGGAGCCCGATTCCGGCGGAGAAGGCTTCCAACGAGACAGAGGCTGCAGCTCCCGTGGATATCAGCTTTATGAACGATACTGATTCGGAGGGACGCAACAGCAACGAAATAATTTTGGAAATGCATAAGCAGGGGAAATCTAAGGTTGCGATTGCGAAGGAACTCGGACTTGGCGTGGGCGAGGTCAAGCTGGTCATTGATTTATATCAGAATATGTAAGGACGGAATATGAGACATATTAAATTAAAGTATTATTTGCGAGGGTTGGGGATTGGTATTTTTGTGACGGCATTGTTCTTTGGCATAACCGGAAATAGTGGGGAAACCTTAACGGATGCACAGATTAAGGAACGTGCGCTCAGCCTTGGCATGGTGGATGGTAATTCAGTAGTCTTGTCAGAGTTGAAAAATGATATTGGTGAAACAGAGGAAGAACCTTCCGAGGAGCAACAGCCTACAGAGGAAGAAGACTCCGAGGAACAGCAGCCTGTAGAGGAAGAACCTTCCGAGGAACAGCAGCCTGTAGAGGAAGAACCTTCCGAGGAACAACAGCCTATAGAGGAAGAACCTTCCGAGGAGCAGCAGATGGTCACCTTTGAAATTCGTAAGGGCGCGGGCTCCGATACCGTTAGCAGGAATTTAGAGGCGGTTGGCCTGATTGATGATGCGGCGGCTTTTGATAAGTATCTGTGTGATAACGGATATTCCAGGAGGCTGCGCATAGGAACCTATGAGCTTCTGATGGGAATGAAAGAGGAAGAAATTGCAAAAATCATAACAGGAAAACAGTAAAACCCCTTGCAATAGGGGTTTTCTTATGCTATAATCTACAAGTTGTATTAAGTAAACACGCATTTCGATTTGCCGTAGGTGTCATGCAGAATGCAGGATAGACGGCAGAGAAGCCGGATTCTTAACGCGGATTCCGACGGGAAGAAATTGCGGAAGATTCTAACCAAACGGAGGTAAAGACATGAGCGTTATTTCTATGAAACAGTTACTTGAAGCAGGTGTTCATTTCGGACATCAGACCAGAAGATGGAACCCTAAGATGGCTCCTTACATCTTCACCGAGAGAAACGGTATCCACATCATTGACTTACAGAAATCTGTAGGTAAAGTAGATGAGGCATACAAGGCAATCTCTGAAATCGCAGCACAGGGCGGTACCATCCTTTTCGTAGGTACCAAGAAGCAGGCTCAGGATGCAGTTAAGACTGAGGCAGAGCGCTGCGGTATGTATTATGTAAATGAGAGATGGTTGGGCGGTATGCTTACCAACTTCAAGACCATCCAGTCCCGTATCGAGAGACTTCATGCAATTGAGACGATGTCTGAGGATGGTACCTTCGATGTATTGCCTAAGAAGGAAGTTATCGAGTTGAAGAAGGAATGGGATAAGCTTGAGAAGAATCTGGGCGGTATCAAGAATATGACCAGAATTCCCGACGCTATCTTTGTAGTAGATCCTAAGAAGGAGAGAATCTGTGTTCAGGAAGCACACTCTCTGGGAATTACTTTGATTGGTATCGGTGATACCAACTGTGACCCTGAGGAATTGGATTACATCATCCCCGGTAATGATGATGCTATCAGAGCAGTTAAGCTGATTGTTGCTAAGATGGCAGACGCAGTTATCGAAGCTAATCAGGGTGAGGCAGTTTACACCGAAGAGGAAGTAGCTACCGAAGAGGAAGCAGCAGACGCAGAATAAGTTCATTACAAAGATTAGGAGGAATAAAAATGGCAGATATTACAGCAGCAATGGTAAAAGAATTGCGTGAAGTGACCGGCGCAGGCATGATGGATTGTAAGAAGGCTCTTAATGAGACCAACGGAAATATGGACGAAGCTGTTGAGTTCTTGAGAAAGAACGGACAGGCTAAGGCAGAGAAGAAGGCAAGCAGAATCGCAGCAGAAGGTCTTTGCCGTATCGCTGTTAAGGATGATACCGTAGCAGCAGTTGTTGAGGTGAATTCTGAGACTGACTTCGTAGCTAAGAATGAGCAGTTCCAGCAGTTCGTTGAGGCGGTAGCTGAGCAGGCAGTGAACTCTGATGCAGCAGACATGGATGCGTTCATGGATGAGGCATGGAATGCAGATGCAAGCAAGACTGTTAAGGAAGCTCTCGTTGAGAAGGTTGCTGTTATCGGTGAGAACCTGAAGATCAGAAGATTCGAGAAGGTTGTTGCTGAGAATGGTTGTGTTGTATCTTATGTACACGGCGGCGGCAGAATCGGTGTTATTGTGGAAGCAGCTACCAATGTTATCAATGATGCAGTAAAAGAGGCAATGACCAACGTTGCTATGCAGATTGCTGCTTTGAATCCTAAGTACGTTGCTACAGCAGATGTATCTGAGGAGTATAAAGCACATGAGAAGGAAATCATCGCAGCTCAGATTGCACAGGATCCTAAGATGGCAGGAAAGCCTGAGAAGGTTATCGAGGGCGCTATTGTCGGACGTCTGAATAAAGAGCTGAAGGAGGTATGTCTGTTAGAGCAGGCATATGTTAAGGCAGAGGACGGCAAGCAGACTGTAGCACAGTATGTTGCTCAGGTTGCTAAAGAGAATGGAATTGAGCTGTCCATCAAGAAGTTTGTTCGTTTTGAGACCGGTGAAGGCCTTGAGAAGAAGAATGAGGACTTCGCAGCAGAGGTTGCAGCTCAGTTAGGCTAATTTTTGCCTGATTAAAATAAATGAGTTTTATCTCGGATAAGTTTAGAGCTTATCCGAGATTTTTTTATGATATTTTAATAAAAACAAACTTCTTTCTGTGTTATACTTGTTGCAGAAAGCATTGTAAACGGTATCAAGATGTACATTGAGAAAAAGGAGAAGGGGAAAATGAGCGCATTTGTAACCTTTGAAAATGTCAAAAAGATATATAAAACAGGAGAAATTGAGATTACGGCTCTCCATGATGTGAATTTCGAGATTGAACAGGGAGAATTCTGTGTCATCGTGGGCACCTCCGGTGCAGGAAAGACCACAATACTGAATATCCTTGGCGGTATGGATACCTTGACGGACGGAAGGGTGTTTTTAGACGGAAGGGAAATATCCGGATACAATAAAAAGCAATTGACGGAGTACCGCCGACATGATATTGGTTTTGTTTTTCAGTTTTATAATCTGGTGCAAAATCTGACTGCATTGGAAAATGTGGAGCTTGCGGCGCAGATATGCAGGGAACCGCTGGATGCAGGGGCGGTATTGGACGAGGTTGGCTTGCAGGACAGAAAGAAAAACTTCCCGGGACAGCTGTCCGGCGGCGAACAGCAGCGTGTGGCTATCGCAAGAGCCCTTGCAAAGAATCCCAAGCTGTTGCTCTGTGATGAACCTACAGGTGCATTGGATTACAATACCGGTAAAGCGGTATTAAAGCTGCTACAGGATACCTGCCGCCAAAAGGGGAAGACAGTTGTTGTCATCACGCATAATCAGGCACTGACTGCGATGGCAGACAGGATTATCACCGTGAAAAACGGCACGGTAGTCTCGATGGTAAAAAATGAACACATCGTAGATGTCGCAGAAATAGAATGGTAATCCGGTAATTTTACAGAGATAATGTGGGAATGATTATGAAAAAAGCAATATGGATATCGACATTCAGGGAAATCAGACAGAGCTTCGGACGTTTTTTTGCCATCATGGCAATTATAGCGTTGGGGGTAGCTTTTTATGCAGGTCTGACCATTACAAAGAGTGCCATGGTACGTACAGCGGGGGAATATCTGGAGGAACAGGAATTTTATGATTATCGGATTTTATCCACCATGGGATTTCAACAGGAGGAAGTGGATTTCCTTCTTGAGAAAGAGGATGTGAAAGCGGCAGAGGGAGCCGTTTCCTTTGATATTATCTGTTCCGATGAGAAGGACAATGATATCGTCCTGAAAGCACACAGTATCACGGAGCATATTAATAAGGTAAAGCTACTGGAGGGAAGGCTTCCGGAAAATCCAAATGAATGTGTTGTAGATTCGGAGTATTTTGAAAAAACCGCTATCGGTGAGAGAATTCGATTTTCTGAGAATAATGACACGGATGATTTGGAACAGTTTGTATATGATGAATATACCATTGTTGGTATCGTGCAGTCACCATATTATATTCAGTTCGAGAGAGGAAATACCTCACTTGGTTCGGGCAGACTGAGCGGTTTCATTTATCTTCCCTACGAGGGCTTTGATGTAGATTATTTCACGGAGATATTTGTGACCTTTCGGGGGGATTATCCCTTGTACAGTGAGGAGTATGAGAGCTTTCTGGAGGGGAAGAAGGTAATCTGGGAGGAATATGCTGCAGAATCCGCAAATATGCGCTATACCGATTTGATGGATGAGGCGAATCAGGAGTTGGCTGATGCAAAAGAGAAATTCGAGACAGAAAAAGCGGATGCAGAGGCTGATTTAAAAGAGGCAGGTGATAAGCTGGCGGATGCAGAAGCACAGCTGGCTGATGGGGAGGCTCAATTGGCTGATGCCGAAAAAGAGCTGAAGGAGGCTAAGGATACGCTTGTCCAAAAAGAAAAGGAACTCAAGGATGCAGAACGGGAAATAGCCAATCAAGAGGCAGAACTGCTGGACGGGGAGCAGAAGCTATCAGATGGTATTTCTGAGTGGCAGGATAAAAATACTGAGGTGGATGAAGCCGCTGCGGATTTGAAAAACCAGCTTGCAGGACTTGCAGAACAGAAAACGGCTCTGGAGGCGCAGGAGGCAAATCTGCTTGCCGGAGAAACGGCTCTGTTGGAACAGGAAGCTGATTTGCTCAGACAGAATCAGGCGATGCCGGGTCAGCCACTGATAGAGGCGGGACTTTCAGAGATTGCTACGAAGAAGGCTGAACTGGAGGCAGGAAAAAAACAGATTGCAGAAGGAAAAGCCGCCATTGCCGGGTATGAACAGCAGATGAATGCAGGTCTGGAGCAAATAAATGCAGGAAATAGACAATTGGCAGATGCCTGGGTGGAAATTGAGGCGAACAGACAGCAGCTTGAAAATGGGAAAAAAGCATTAGCGGATGCTAAGGCAGAGATTGCCGATGGCAAGGAGCAGATAGCGGCTGCGAAGAAGGAACTGGCAGAGGGGGAACAGAAACTTCTGGAAAAGGAACAGGAATTCGCCGATGCAAAAACAGAATATGAGGATGGCTTGGAGGAATACGAGGAAGGTCTGGCAGAATTCCATGAGAGAATAGCGGATGCGGAGCAGGAGATTGCGGATGCCGAAAAGGATATTGCCGAGCTAGAGGAACCGGACAGTTATCTGCTGGGGCGTGATACCAATGTGGGATATGTCTGTTTTGAGAATGATTCTTCCATCATTGAAGGTATCGCCAAGGTATTCCCGGTATTCTTTTTCCTGGTAGCGGCGCTTGTATGCGTCACGACTATGAATCGTATGGTGGAGGAGCAGAGAACACAGATTGGAGTTCTGAAGGCACTGGGCTACGGCGAGGGTGTTATCATGGGCAAGTATCTGTTTTATTCAGGCGCTGCTGCAATCATCGGTTGTATTGTCGGATATTTTGGGGGAACCTATCTCTTCCCTGAGGTCATCTGGTATGCATACGGTGTTATGTATCGTGTGGACGATTTGATTCATGTATTTAACGGAGAGCTTGCGCTTATTTCGTTGGTTGTTTCCGCACTTTGCTCCATGGGTGCAACATGGTTGTCCTGCCGGGTGGAATTAAAGGAGGTGGCGGCACAGTTGATGCGTCCGAAGACCCCTAAGGCGGGAAAAAGAGTATTTTTGGAATATCTTCCTTTTGTATGGAAGCATTTGAGTTTCCTGAAGAAGGTATCCATCCGTAATATTTTCCGTTATAAAAAGCGTTTGTTTATGATGGTATTGGGCATCAGCGGATGTACGGCACTTTTAGTGACCGGCTACGGTGTGAAGGATTCCATTGCGAATGTAGCCACACAGCAGTTTGAAGAAATCTCAATTTATGATATTAATATTGTTCTCTCGGAGGAATTCCGGGATGAGGATGCTGCCTTGATAGAAGCTGCGGTGGGAACCGGTGCCGAACAGCTGGCTCCGGTTTATGAAACCGGTTATGATCTGGTTGCTGAGCAGGGAAGGAAGGCTGTGAATATCGTTGTCTTTGACAGTGAGACAGATATGACACCATTTCTGAATCTGCATACGGAGGAGAACGAAACCATTCCTTTTCCGGGATATGGGGAAGCCGTGATTACAGACAAGCTTGCGAAGGAGCACGATATTGAAATCGGTGATAGGGTTACTCTGCAGAACGAGGAGATGCAGACCTTTACGGCAACCATATCGGGTATCAATCAGAACTTCATATATAACTATATTTATGTGAGCCGTGAGACCTACGAGCAGCAGACAGGAACCGAGGCAGAATTTAAAAATGTCTATCTTAACGTCAACGAGGATGCTGATTTGCATCTGATAGCGGCAGCTCTTATGAAGGAGGACAACATCGCAAGCGTCACCTTGAATCGTGATACGATGGAGCGTCTGAACAGTATGCTGAGCTGTATGGATTTGATCGTGTTAGTCATTATATTCTGCGCTGGAGGCTTGGCATTTATCGTGCTTTACAATCTGACCAATATCAATATCACGGAACGAATCCGAGAGATTGCCACTATAAAGGTTCTGGGCTTCCGTAAAAAAGAAACCGCTGCCTATGTCTTCAGGGAAAATCTGGTGCTTTCAGGTATGGGTATCGCGGTGGGACTTGTGTTGGGACGCTGCCTGCATCTGTTTGTCATGAGTCAGGTGAAAATTGATATGATTGCGTTCAGCAGTCATATCCGCCCGGTGAGCTACCTCTACAGTGTATTGCTCACATTTGCATTTACTTGGCTGGTCAACCGCTTCATGAGAGGGAAGCTGGAACGCGTCAGCATGACCGAATCCCTAAAGAGTGTGGATTAAGCCTGCATCCGGTGGGCGGCATCGATATTCCGTTTTTACACATGTGAGAGTTTCTCATATGTAAGTTTGGGAATCCATTTTGTGTCTTTTGTCACCGAAAACAGCGGACGCCACCTGTCCTCCCTGCGCATACAGCTATTTCGAGAAACAAATGCTGAATTTCTAATATGTGCGCCTTTGGAATCTATGATTATTCCTATTTTCCTAAGGTTGGACAAAAAGAAGCACCCTGTTCGCGAAGCTATGATACATTAATATGTATCGGCTTCTCAGACAGGGTGCTTCTTTTTGTTCAACGGGTAGGAAAACAGGAACCTGATTCCAAGGCTGCGCACATAAGAAATTCTAGCATTTGCTTCAAAGAAACAGCTGTATGCGCAGGGAGGACAGGTGGCGTTCGCTGTTTTCACTACAAAAGACGCAAATAATCTCAAATTCCCAAACTCACATAGGCTTAGAAACTCCACATTTGTAACTCCGGAATATCGATGCCGCCACCGGATGCAGGGTTAACGCCACACTTTTTGTTAATGAATTCTTAAGATGACATAGAAGAGATAATGGGGTATACTTGACTTAGCATGAGAGGTAAGGGCTTTGATTGCTAAGTTATTTTGACAACGAAGGGATTAAATAATGAGAGGGAAAGTATTAAGGAAGATATTCAGGCGTTTCTTGGCATCGGCACTGTGTGTCACGATGCTTTGTGGGCTGACAGCCTGTGGAAAATCAGAAGGGAATGCCGATAAGAAGACTGATAAATTGAATGAGAGCACACAGAAGGAATATGTATATGTGCCGGAATTTCTTGCAATCGGGACGGATGACAATGGCTGGATTAATAATCCTACCATAGTCGGAGATGCTCTTTTTTACAGCCGTTATCAATATGATGAAGAGACCGAGACCGGTGCGGAGAGAGTTGAGAAGTATTCGCTGACGGACGGAAGTGTGAAGGAGTTTCCCATACAGATGGAGGGTGAACGTTATTCCAACGGCTTTTGCGTGGATAAATCGGAGAATATTTATATGTTATTTACCGATTACAGCGCCGGAAGAGAAACTGCAGAAGGCTATTCGGAACCGGATTTGTATGTGACGAAATATGATGCACAGGGAACAGTGGTGTATGATAAGGACATCACGGAGATTGTGAACCGTGAAGCTTTGGAGCCTTATGCAAGAGGTATCCTTGCAGATGAACAGGGACATATCTATGTCTGCATGGAAAGCATGGTTATTATGTTGGATGAAAACGGCGAAGAGCATGGAGTTGCAGAGATTACAGACAGCTGGATTAATACCTTTGGTATCGGTCAAGACGGAAAAGCATATATTACCTACTATGATAATAACGGCGGAGCTGTTCTGTCAGTTCTGGATTATGAGAGTAAGAAAGTCGGTGACACCTATGAGAATTTCCCGGGAAGCAACGGTCAGTTTCTGAGCGCAGGAATGGACAAGGATTTTCTGGTTCACGATGATAGTAAGGTATATCAATACGATTTGACAACCCAGACCTATGAAGAGGTTTTGTCATGGCTTGATTGTGACATCAATGGTTCCTATGTTGAGATGGTTGGTGCAACCGGGGATGGCAGGCTGGTAGCAGTTGTATCAGATTGGGATACCGGCAAAACAGAGCTTGCCAGGTTTACGAAGACACAGGCCTCCGAGGTGGCACAGAAGGAAGAAATCGTAATCGGCACGCTGTATGAGAATCAGGAATTACAGGCTGCTGCTGTTTCCTTTAACAAAGCAAACGACAGCTATCATGTGTCCATTAAATGCTATTTGGACACGAATAACTGGACGGAGAATAGTTATTCGGATGCGATTACTAATCTGAACAATGATATTATCTCCGGAACGAACTGCCCGGATATTTTGAATTTGAGTGAAATGAAAATAAATCAACTGGCATCGAAGGGCGTTATTGAGGATTTGGGTCCTTATCTGGAGAAGAGCACGGTATTTGACAGAGAAGATTTTCTGGATAATATTCTGGAAAGCTTTACCTATGACGACGTTTTGGTGGGCATTCCGACCAGCTTTTACATCAATACCATAGTAGGTAAAACCTCCGAGGTGGGTGCAGATATGGGCTGGACACTGGAGGAGATGCTTGCCTTTGCCAAGGAGCATCCGGATGCAGAGTTATTTGATGCGGCGGAGCAGATGACTATTTTTATGTATTGCATGATGTTCAATGAGGATTATTTTGTGGACTGGACCACAGGGGAATGCCATTTCGATGATGATGCATTCAAGACGGTGTTGGAGTTCGTAAGCATGTTCCCCAAGGAGATTGATTGGAAGAATCATGATGGCGGTATCAAGGTTGAAGAGCATCAGTCGGGTGAAATCTTGTTGAAGAATGTCTATATAGATAATTTCCAGGCAATTCAGATATATCCCGAAATCTATGGTGAGCCTGTAACCTATATCGGTTATCCTACGACGGACGGAAGTGTGGGATGCGGCATCACATATGACCAGATATATGGAATCTCTTCCAAGTCCGAGCATAAAGAGGGTGCATGGGCTTTCCTGGAAAGCTATTTGAGTAATGCGGCTGACAGTCGGTTTGCCTGGGGCTTCCCTGTACTAGAGGAGAAACTGCAGGAACAGATTGACGAGATTACCAAGGTGGAATATCTGCTGGATGAGAATGGTGAAAAGGTTCTGGATGAAAATGGGGAGCCCATTACCACGAACGGAAGCTCTTCTGTAGGATGGGAGGATTGGGAATATACTTATCATATCCCTACACAGGAGGAAATCGAGCAGGTGAAGGAATTGCTTTCTGTGGCAAAACCTTCCTCAATTACTGCGAATGATGAAATCTGGAACATCATTACAGTGGAAGCGGCGGCTTACTTCTCCGGTCAGAAATCCCTGGATGAGGTAGCTGATATCATTCAGAGCAGAGCACAGATTTATGTCAGTGAGAATAGTTAAGATGCCAGAGGTGTGTCCGTGAAAGAAAAGCAATTAAGAAAGCGTGAGGCAGGACAACAGCATAGGAAGAGAAACCGAAGGACGAGTAAGTCCCTTCGCAAGACCAAATTAAGCACGGGGCTATTTTTAGCTCCCAGCTTTTTTGGCGTTCTGCTGTTTTTCCTGATTCCGTTTATGGTGGTCATTTATTATTCCTTGGTGGATAATCCCATCAGCGGAAACTTTGTGTTTTTGGATAATTTTAAAGATATTATCGGGAATGCGGCGTTTGCGAAAGCAGTGAGAAATACGCTTTCCTTCTCTCTGGTGGCAGTTCCGTTGGCAGTGGTATTATCCCTGCTCTTGGCGATTGTTCTGGAGGCGAAGCTTCCCTTCCGAAGCCAGTTCCGTACCTTTTTCTTAAGTCCCATGATGGTCCCGGTGGCATCCATTGTGTTAATCTGGCAGGTGCTGTTCCATTATAACGGTGCGGTCAACGATATGCTGATGGCATTTGGCGGACCAAAGATTGACTGGATGAAGTCGGAGTACTCCCAGATTGTGATTGTGATTCTGTTTCTTTGGAAGAATCTGGGCTACAATATGATTTTATTTATGGCGGCACTGGCAAGTATCCCCAAGGATATTCTGGAGGTGGCAAGGCTTGAGAGTGCCACTCCGCTTCAGACCTTTTTTTACATAAAAATCAGATATCTGTCTTCCACAATCGTATTTGTGACAATCATGTCGTTAATCAACTCCTTTAAGGTATTCCGGGAAGTGTATCTGCTGACAGGAGATTATCCTTACGATACGATATATATGCTACAGCATTTTATGAATAATAAGTTTAAGAATCTGGATTACCAGACACTGTCTGCGGCGGCAATTCTGATGTCGCTTGTGATGATAGTGATTATAGGAATTATGCTGCTGGTGGAGAACCGATTCGGAAAGGATGTGGAAGGATGAAAAAGAAGAACACATCTGTACGAACCATACATCAGAGGGACAGGAGTTATAAATCTGCAAGGGGCAAAAAGCTATGGCATCTGTTTAAGATAGCATTGGCAACCATGACAGCAGCCGGCTTCGCCATTCTTTTCCTGCTGCCGATTGTGTTGACAATCAGTAATTCCTTTATGTCGGCTTCAGAGATTTCAGCCAATTACGGCTCTGTATTTGCCACAACAGATACCGGCGGAAAGGTGTACATCGCAGAGAAGGTAAACTTGAAATTCATACCGGATATGGTTTCCTTCAGCCAGTATATAACGGTGTTATTTAAGAGTCCGGAATACTTGTTGAAATTCTGGAATTCCGTTGTGCTGGTGGGACCGATTGTTTTGTTTCAGCTTCTGGTAGCGTCTCTGGCATCCTATGCATTTGCCAGATACTCAGGTAAAATCAGACAGATTATTTTCTTTGTTTACATCATTTTGATGTTGATGCCCTATCAGGTTACGCTGGTGCCGAACTACCTGGTTTCGGAATGGCTGAATTTACTGGATACCTATTGGGCGATATGGCTGCCGGGAATTTTCTCTCCGTTTGCAGTGTATCTGCTGACCAAGTTTATGAAGAGAATTCCTATTTCCGTCATTGAGGCTGCGAAGATTGACGGTGCAGGAGAATGGCAGATTTACAGACGTATCTGTATGCCGTTGTGCAAGGGAGCCTTGTGTTCCGCAGCAATATTGGTATTTATTGATTATTGGAATATGGTAGAACAGCCGTTAATATTATTATCAGATGCGGAGACCTATCCGCTGTCCATCTTCTTAAGCAGAATCAATGCAGGAGAAATCGGATTGGCATTTGCTGTGGCTACTATATACATGGTTCCCAGTCTTTTGGTATTTCTGTATGGTGAGGAGTATCTGGTAGATGGTATTACCTATCAGGGCGGTATCAAGGGCTAAAGGTTGTAAGCATTATTTCTTATGAATATACGTAAAGTTGAGGGTAAGATTATGAACGAGAACGGAACAAAGAGAAGAGAATGGGTGAAGACAGCGGCGATTGTGTTTCTGTCGGTTCTGCTGGTATTGACCTTCTTCTCCAATACCATTATGAATTATTCCCTGCCTGAGGTGGCAGCCCAGTACGTGCAGTCCGGCACCATCACTGCCAAAATCCGCGGTACGGGTACGGTGGAGAGCGGAGACCCGTATCAGGTAGAGGTGCAGGAGACGAGAAAGGTGAAAAGTGTTGCTGTACGTGAGGGAGACATGGTACAAAAGGGCGATGTCATTCTTTATCTTGAGGATACTGAGAGTGAGGAATTAAGTGCTGCACAGGATGCTTTGGAGGCTGCACAGGATGCCTATGACCTTGCGCTTTTATCTGCAGATGTGAATAACGCAATCATTCAGGGGGCTAACAGCAATACCTCTACCTTGAGCTATCGTCAACAGATTACCAATGCGCAAGCTGCAGTGGAGGCAGAGCAGAAGAAGGTGGATGAGTGGCAGGAAAAGCTTGATAACGTGAAGGCAAGAATAGCGGTTCTTCCTGCCAATACGGCTGATGTTACTAAGGAAACAAAGGCATATAATGAGGCAAAGACAGCAAAAGAAAATGCGGATTTTGCATTGACAGCGGCCAATAACGAGGTGAAGCGAATTAATGCGCTGTGGGAGCCTGTAAAGGAACAGTATGATGAGCTTGTCGACAAGTACGGCTCCGTAACTCCCGGAGATGCTATACAGCTTGCCTATGAACAGCTTCGTCCCCAGAAGGAGGAGGCTGATAGAAATCAGCTGAACGCACAGACAGCTGCGGCAAATGCTGATTTGAATTTTGAAAAAGCACAGACTGCTTTGGAAAATAAGAAAGCGCAGGGCAATACCGATACAACGGCTACAGCATTGCAGAATGAAATGAATGCTGTTCAGGTTAATTTCGATGCTGCGAGCAAGGTGTTGGCTGAAAAGCAGGAGGCTCTCATTACTCTGACGACGGATATCAACAAAACACTAAATTTGCAGGGCTTATATAAATCAGTTGTCGAAGCACAGGAGGAGGTAAGCAAGCAGCAGGTGAAATCCCAGAATGCAACAGTTACGGCAGGTATTTCCGGTACGGTCACCGCGATCAACATCATAGCGGGGCAGACTACTTCACCTGCCAATCCGGTTGCTGTGCTTCAGCCCGAGGGACAGGGCTATTCCATGAGCTTCTCCGTGACCAACGAGCAGGCAAAGCGTCTGTCGATTGGAGATGTGGCAGAGCTGGTCAACTCCTGGAGATATGATGATGTGAAGGTTGTACTCAGTAGCATCAAGCCTGACAAGACGGAGCCCGGACAGAAGAAGCTGCTGACCTTTGATATTGACGGAGACGTGACGGCAGGCCAGACCTTGAATGTGTCCGTAGGTCAAAAGAGTGCGGAGTATGATTTGATTGTACCCAACAGTGCGATTCGTGAGGACAACAACGGTAAATTTGTTCTGATAGTAGAGTCCAAGAGCAGTCCATTGGGCAACAGGTATTATGCTACCAGGGTTGATGTACAGGTGATTGCAAGTGACGACACCAAATCCGCCATCAGTGGTGGGCTCTACGGATATGAGTTTGTAATCACCACATCCACACAGCCTGTGGAAGCAGGTCAGTTGGTGAGACTTGCTGAGAATTAAGGAGTAGACTATGAAGAAATTATTGCTGAGCATAAGCGGCGCGATATCATTCGTGATATTCCTGATATTGCTTGCTGTGACCGGCCATATGGGACAGAAGCAGGAATCCCAGCAGATGGCAGAACGTTGGAGCAAGAAGAAGGATGTGGCGCAGGTCAGTTGCTTTTTCTCGCCGAATGCGTCCGTCACAGTCGATTCCATTGAGGAGTTTGAACATTCGCTGGATGCTGCGCTGCAGGAGGCTTCCATTACCTTGGAATCCCACAATGAGGGAGCCAGGTTATGGGCAGATGCCTACAGTGCGGATGGCAGAATTCTGATATCCAGCGACAGAACTGACATGGAAGCGGATGCCATCGGTATCGGCGGAGATTTTTTCCTGTTTCATCCTATGAAACTGCTGTACGGTTCGTATTTTTCCGGAAATGATTTGAACCATGATTATTGCGTAATAGATGAAGATGCCGCATGGCAGTTGTTCGGTTCCAATGATGTGGCTGGAATGACAGTGTATATCAACGAGATTCCTCACCTGGTATCCGGTGTCATTGAACGTCCCTCGGGCAGACTGGAGAAGGCATCGGGGCTGGACAGCACTGTGGTATATGTTTCTTATCAGACCTTGGATGAATTGGGAATGAATAACGGCATCAATCATTATGAGATTGTAATGCCGAATCCGGTCAGTGATTATGCAGTGAATCTGGTAAGAGAACGGTTGGGAAGCAATGAGAAGGAAGTGGAGGTTTTGGAAAACACCTCCCGCTATTCCCTTGTGAACAGATTTCAAGTGGTCTTGGATTTTGGGACCCGTTCCATGAACGGGAAAGCAATTATTTATCCTTTTTGGGAGAATATAGCAAGAGGCTATGAGGATATTATTGCATTGCTTACTGTTTGCATGGTATTATTATTTCTGTACCCGGTTGTATTGCTTTTGGTGGCATTTATCAAATGGTGGAGACATAAGGGATGGACACTGAAGGATGTATGGTATTTCCTAAAGGACAAAGCGGAACGCTTCTCGGAAAAAAGATATGCAAGACGCAGGAGAAAGCGTGCGGAACGCAAATTGTCAGAGGAACTATAAATAGTAAGAGGAGGAATGTGATTATGAAAAAGATGAAAAAAATCCGCAAAATGCTATGCGCAGGCTTGACCTTGACCATGCTTGCGGGTCTGTGTGCATGCGGTAACCGTGGGGAAGGTACCAACGCAAATTCCAATGCAGGTTCATCATCCAAGGGGAATGCAAATTCGGCACTGGCAAAGGAATATGTATATGGTTATGAGGAGATTCAGCTGCCGGATTTTGGAGATGATATGTATATCAATTCTGTTGCCAGATATGACGGTCGTGTCTATGTGGTAATGAATGTTTATCATTGGGATGAGGAGACCGGCGCCAACAACGAAGTGAAGTTCATTTCGGTGAAGGAAGACGGAACAGATATGCAGACGCTCGACATCGACTTCTCCCAGACGGATGGTCCTGTGAGCGGGGAGAAGCCTGTGGGAGCTGCAAATAATCAGGCAGACGGAACTGACAATGGAGCAGCTGATGCTGCAGACATGGATTTGAATGCAGGAGATATGGCTAGGGTTGAGGCTGCAGCTGTGGAAGTATCCGCAGTTGATTCCGACATGCTGATTGAAGGAAATCAGACCAGTGAAAGTACCTATTATGGTAATTATGCTATCGGAAGAGATGGTACACTCTATGCTATAAAGAATTATTATTACGAAGATTATTCCGACCCTGAGAATTATATTTATACACAGGAATATGCTTTGTGTGCATGGGATTTGTCCGGTGCGTTCCGTTGGCAGGCACCGATAGATAATCTGCAGACTGAGGATTCCTACAGCTATATCAACAAGATTGTTCCCGCAGAGGATGGCTCTGTGAATCTGTTAATCAGCGGGGACAGGTCAGGAGTACTCGGTATAGGAGCTGACGGTGTTGTTACCGGAGAGAAAAAGTTGACCAATGGTGAAGAAATCTTGAATAGATCCTCTGATGTGCTTGTCAAGGAGGATGGAAGCTTAATCATTATATACTATAATGATGAGTGGACTGAGATGAATATGGTCAGCTATGATATCAATACGGACACGGTAGGAGATAAAACACTGTTACCTGATTTCCTTATGTGGAGCGGATATAACTGCATGGTTGCAGGTGTTACAACCGATATCGTATACGCTACCTCCAGCGGCCTGTTCGGTTATAGTGCAGGAGATGCCGAGCCTACACAGCTTATGAGCTATGTTAACTCTGATTTGAATACCGACGGTATAAACAATGTTATCATGCTGGATGACACTCATTTCTTCGGCTTCTATAATGACAGGGAAAACAATGAAAGCAAGGGAGCTTTATTTACTAAGAAGAATCCTGAGGATATTCCGGATAAGAAGGTGATTATCCTTGCAGGTAGTTATGTTGGATATGATATCAAGAGTCATGTTGTGAATTTCAACAAGAGCAATGATGAGTATCGTGTGGTAATGAAGGAGTATGAGTCCTACAACACAAGAGATGATTACAACGCAGGCTTTACGAAGCTGAACAATGATATTATCTCCGGTCAGATGCCGGATATCCTGATTGCAGATTCCTCCCTTCCTATTGAGAATTATATCTCTAAGGGATTGATTGCGGATGTTGGAAAATTGATTGAGCAGGATGAGGAATTGTCACAGGTGGAATTCCTGGAGAATGTTTTCAAGGCATATTCCGTAGATGATACCCTTTATTATGTAGTTCCGTATTTTTATGTGCAGTCCTTCATGGGCAAGACATCAAAGCTTGGTGACAGAGATACCTGGACGATTCAGGAATTTATAGACTTTGCAGATTCCCTTCCGGAGGGTACAAATGTCATAGGGGAACTGACCAGAGACTATTTCATGAGTATGGTGATGCAGTATAACGGAAATGATTTTATTGATGTGGCTACCGGAAAATGTAGTTTTGATTCCGAGGACTTTATCAGTATGCTGGAATTTGCCAAAACACTGCCGGTGGAGCTTTCTGAGGACTATTACGGAGAAGACTACTGGATGAATTATGAGTCCCAGTATCGTGAGGACAGAACCATATTGATGCCCACACATATTGCATCCATGCGGGACATGAATACTTATATGAACGGATATTTTGGTGAAGATGTGACCTTTATCGGATTCCCTACCGGCAGCGGAAACGGTTCCATTATTTCCGCCTATGATTCCTTTGTACTATCTTCTAAATCTAAGATTCTTGATGGCGCGTGGGAGTTCGTCCGTTATTATTTGACCGACGAGTATCAGGAGTCCATGGATTGGGGCTTCCCTGTTTCCAAGGAAGTATTTATGGAGAAGGCAAAGGAGGGTCTGGGAAGATCGTACTGGGTGAACGAGACCGGCGAGAAGGAATACTATGACAATTACTGGACTGTAAACGGCGAGAGCGTTATGCTTGAACCCTTGACCCAGGAGCAGTTGGATCAGTTGATTAAGGTGGTGACCTCCGCTGATGATGTCTCTTACTACAATGAGGATATCCAGAATATCATTAACGAGGAGGCTGCAGCATTCTTCGAAGGACAGAAGAGCGTGCAGGAGGTCGTTAAGATTATTCAGAGCAGAGCCCAGATTTTCGTGGATGAGAACCGATAAGGTATTATAGCTTTATGGGAATGCCCTGCTTTTCCAGATAGTAGATTAGATTCAGTTCCTGCCCGTGTTCACGGAGCCATTTTTTGGATTCCTTGTATTCGGGCAGGATTTTTTCTACCATATGCCAGAAGTTCTTGGAATGATTCATGTGGGTGAGATGACAGAGTTCGTGAACGACCACGTAATCCAGTACCCTTTGTGGTGCGAATATCAACCGGTAATTAAAGGAAAGTGTGCCACGGGAGGAACAGCTTCCCCAGCGGCTTTTCTGGTCACGAATCGTAATAGAGGTGTAGTTGCCACCGGTAAGTTGATGATAGTAAGCGACCCTCCGGGTAAAGGTATCCCGTGCTGCATTACGATAGCGTTTTTCAAAAGTCTGGAGGCGTTTGTGTTCTGCCGGAGTGAGGTAAATGTATGTAATGTTGTTTTGCATATATTGCCTGCCTTTCGAGTTTGTATAGGACAAGGGTCTTATTGTACAATGACCGAAAGTATTATACCATATTTCCGGTGTAATATATATCTTATCTGATTCAGAAGTAATTGTTAATTGAATCATGATTCTGCCACCGGGTAGAGAATGTGGAAAGCATTCGTAAGCATTTCATTAGGTCTTGGAAGATATGCTGCGGATGTTTTTTGTTTCGGAAAGTTTATTATGAATGTTGTGAAGTCGATTTGGGGATTGTCGAAGTGGGGAGGGATAGAAGACTTATGAAGAAGAGGCAGCTGGAATGAGCAACTGTAAGAGTTGACATTTTATTTCGTGCAAAAAAGCCGTAGATATGATACCATACAAGCATGCAGAGTTTTCTGTCGGAAAAATTACTGTTTAGGAGCAGAATTATGAATGGAAAATGTATTATAGTAGGTGCGGGTGATCTCACCATGGGAGAGATTGCCTTGGGAGAAGAAGATTTCTGTATCGCTGTGGATGGCGGTTTGAGCTATTGCCCGATTTTGGGTGTGGAGCCGGATTTGATTATCGGAGATTTTGATTCGGTCAGTGAAGGAGAGAAGGAAGCAATCCGCCTTTTGCAGGAGCAGATTCCTGAGCGGATTATAGAACTGCCTACGGAAAAGGATGATACAGACATGCTGGCGGCGTTGAAGCATGGTCTGGAGCTTGGATATCGGGACTTCAGAATTTATGCCGGTACGGGTGGACGCCTTGACCACACATTTGCCAATATTCAATGTCTGCTTTATCTGAAAAATCACGGTGCCACGGGATATCTTGTGGATGGTACAGGAATGATACTTGTGCTTCAGAATGAGTCCGTACAGTTTCAGAAGAGTCTGGAAGGCTGTCTGTCTCTTTTCTCTCTGGGAAAAGAAGCGAAGGGAGTAACCATTCGTGGAATGAAATATCCCTTGAACGATTACACCCTTACCAATGATTTTCCCATAGGCATCAGCAATGAGTTCGTCGGCGAGTCCGCAAGCATCTCGGTGGAGGCCGGAGAGCTTGTCTGCATGATTAGCTATGCTTAATCAGGTGTATTTTTTATCTACCTCAATGACAGCGAAATAATTGGGATTCTCAGACTGAATCCGTTCTGTGATGGTCCTGACCAGCTCGGCATCCGTCATGCGGAAGCCATAGGGAACTACTACATCAAAGATGACATTGGTGTGAGTAGGACCCTGCACAATGCGAAAGTCGTGCATGGTGATGGTTGGGTCAATTTCGCTCAGATATCCGGAGACCAATTCCTTTAAGGTGTTGGTCTCTGCGTCGTTTATACAGACGGGATCCATGTGAATGACTGCCTGGCAGTGGAGAGTATTCTGCAGCTCATGCTCGATTAAATCTATCATATCGTGCAGGGTGAGGATATCCCCGTCTGCAGGCACCTCTGCGTGTAAGGAAATCAGTACTCTGCCCGGACCATAGTTATGTACAATTAAATCATGAATGCCGATAACGTCATCGTGTGCCAGGACGATATCTTGAATCTGCTGTACAAATTCCGGCTCGGGTGCCTGACCCAGTAAGGGGCTTATGGTGTCCTTGGCAGCGTTGATTCCGGCATAACAGATGAATAGACCCACCAAAATACCGCAGTATCCGTCAATGATGAAGCCGGTAAAATGTGAGATGAGTGTGGCAATCAATACCACAGTGGTAGCCAGTGTGTCACTTAAGCTGTCCGTGGAGGTGGCCAGCATGGCGGCAGAGTTTATCTGTCTGCCAACCCTTCTGTTGTAGACAGCCATATAGAATTTGATCAAGATAGATACCAGCAAAATTCCGACAATCAGTGGGGAGCAGGTCAGTTCCTCGGGCTGAAGAATCTTGGATACCGAGCTCTTTAACAGCTCAAATGCCATAAAAAGTATCAGTACGGATACCAATAATCCGGATATGTATTCTATGCGTCCGTGTCCGAAGGGATGGTCAGGGTCTGGCTTCTGACCTGCTATTTTAAAGCCTGCAAGGGTAATGACGGAGGAGCCGGCATCGGACAGATTATTGAAGGCATCCGCCGTAATTGCAATGGAGTGGCTGAGGGTTCCCGCCAGAAACTTTCCGGCAAATAACAGGATATTAAAGAAGATGCCCACACAGCCGCACAGCATGCCGTAGCCACGGCGTACTGCAGAATCGGAATAGTTCTTGTGGTTTTTGATAAATAATTTCGATAAGACGCTAATCATTTCAGGATTCTCCTTTGAAAGAACTTTTTCTATTGCACCACTTTTGTTTTCAGTGTATAATTCTAGGTTGAGCGGATATGTCGTAACAGGACAATATCCATTTCATTCATTAATTGTGATTGTAACTGCATGAGAGGATGTTAGTCAATCAAAACATGTAATTAAGCATGCAGATGGAAATGGAGGAAATATGAGTAAGAAACCGGTAGTATTAATGATTTTAGACGGCTATGGACTGAATGAGAAGAGTCAGGGAAATGCTGTGGCAGAGGGCAAAACGCCCGTGATGGACAAGCTGATGGCAGAGTATCCCTTTGTGAGAGGAAATGCAAGCGGCATGGCAGTGGGACTTCCCGAAGGTCAGATGGGCAATTCCGAGGTGGGACATCTGAACATGGGTGCCGGTCGTATCGTATATCAGGAGCTGACCAGAATCACCAAGGAGATTCAGGATGGTACCTTTTTTGAGAATCCTGCGCTGATGAAAGCAGTGGAAAATTGCAAAAAGAATAACAGTGCACTTCATATGATGGGGCTGTTGTCCGATGGTGGTGTACACAGCCACAATACACATCTCTACGGCTTGTTGGAGCTTGCAAAGAGAAATGGTCTGGAGAAGGTATATGTACACTGCTTCCTGGACGGACGTGACACACCTCCTGCAAGCGGTAAGGACTTCGCAGAGGAGCTTACTTCTGAGATGGAGAAAATCGGTGTAGGTAAGATTGCTTCCGTAATGGGACGTTACTATGCCATGGATAGAGATAACAATTATGACCGTGTTAAGCTGGCTTACGATGCAATGACCAAAGGGGAGGGCCTGACCGCTCCCTGCGGCATCTGTGGTATTCAGGCTTCCTATGACAAGGATGAGACGGATGAGTTCGTCAAGCCTACCGTGGCAGTTGAGGACGGCAAACCCGTGGCAACGGTACAGGACGGCGATTCCGTAATCTTCTTCAACTTCCGTCCCGACCGTGCAAGAGAGATTACCAGAGCCTTCTGTGATGATGATTTCAAGGGCTTTGACAGAGGCGCAAGAAAGGACATTACCTTCGTATGCTTCTCAGATTATGACCCTACGATTCCAAACAAAGAAGTAGCCTTCCATAAGGTGGGTGTTACCAACACCTTCGGCGAATGGCTTGCTGCAAACAACATGACGCAGGCACGTATCGCTGAGACTGAGAAATATGCACATGTAACCTTCTTCTTCAACGGCGGTGTGGAGGAGCCCAATGCAGGTGAGGACAGAATCCTTGTCAACTCTCCCAAGGTGGCAACCTATGATTTGAAGCCTGAAATGAGTGCCTACGAGGTATGTGATAAGTTGACTGCGGCTATCCGTTCCGATAAATATGACGTGATTATTATCAACTTTGCCAACCCTGACATGGTAGGTCATACCGGTGTGGAGGAAGCTGCTATCAAGGCAGTGGAAGCAGTTGATGAGTGTGTGGGTAAGGCTGTAGAAGCAATCAAAGAGGTGGACGGCACCATGTTTATCTGTGCTGACCATGGTAATGCAGAGCAGCTGGTTGACTATGAGACAGGGGAGCCCTTCACCGCTCATACCACCAATCAGGTTCCTTTCATTCTGGTTAATTATGATGAAAACTATACCCTGAGAGAGGGCGGATGTCTGGCAGATATCGTTCCTACTCTTATCGAAGTAATGGGTAAGGAGCAGCCTGCAGAGATGACAGGTAAATCTCTGTTGATTCAGAAGTAGTAAGGCAACAGGTTCAAGAGGCGTCAGGCAAGAAAGGATGACATCATGTCCACAGTAACATTAGGAACAACAAAAATCACAGTGGAAAAGAATTCCTTCGGAGCACTCCCTATTCAGAGAATTTCCAAAGAGGAAGCGGTGAAGCTCTTGCGAAAAGCATATGAGCATGGTGTGACCTTTTATGACACCGCACGTTTCTATACGGACAGTGAAGAAAAGGTGGGAGAGGCCTTTCGGGGAATGCGTGAGAAGGTGTATATTGCCACCAAGACAGGCGCAGAGAACGCGGAGCAGTTTTGGAAGGATATCCATACCTCACTGACGAATCTGCAGACGGATTATATTGATATTTATCAGTTCCACAATCCCTCCTTCTGTCCTAAGCCGGGAGATGGCACCGGTCTGTATGAGGCGATGCTGGAGGCGAAGGAGAAAGGAATGGTTCGCCATATCGGCATCACCAACCACCGATTGAACATCGCTCATGAGGCGATAGAAAGCGGTCTGTACGAGACTCTGCAGTTTCCGTTCTGTTATCTGGCTTCTGAGAAGGATATAGAACTGGTGGAGGCTTGCGAAAAGGCAGGTATGGGCTTCATAGCCATGAAAGCCCTGTCCGGTGGACTGATTACCAATTCCGCAGCGGCATATGCTTATTTGGCGCAGTATGACAATGTACTTCCTATTTGGGGGGTACAGAGAGAAGCGGAACTGGATGAATTTCTTTCCTATATCGACAATCCTCCGGTTATGAACGAGGAGCTTGCAACTGTGATTGAGAAGGACAGACAGGAGCTTTTAGGTGATTTCTGCAGAGGCTGCGGGTATTGCATGCCCTGCCCTGTGGGAATAGAAATCAATAATTCTGCACGGATGAGCCTGATGCTGCGTCGTGCCCCCTCCAAGAATTGGCTGACGGAGGAGTGGCAGGCTAAGATGAAGCTGATTGAAAAGTGTCTGCACTGCGGTAAATGTAAAAGCAAATGTCCCTATGGATTGGATACGCCGTCCTTACTTCAGAAGAATTATCAGGACTATTGCGAAATATTGGCAGGTAAGGAATATTAATTCCTTTGTCCTCTCATAAAGGTATAAGGGAAGCCTCCTTGGGTATACTCATTAAAAATGAGTGTTATCTATAAGGAGGCTTTTGTGATGCAGAAATTGGTGGAAATCAAAGAAATTCATGGACGTGAGATTTTGGATTCCAGAGGAAATCCCACGGTGGAGGCCGAGGTGACAGTTCACAATTATTTGGACGGCAGGGATTACTGCGGTGTTGCGGCCGTACCATCAGGAGCAAGCACCGGAAGCTTTGAAGCAGTGGAACTGCGTGACGGAGAGACCAGATATTTCGGTCTGGGTGTACAGCATGCGGTTAAAAATATAAACGAAAAGATTGCAAGTGTACTGGTGGGAAGAAATGCCTTAGAGCAGATTGTCATAGATAGAATTCTCATGGAGACTGATGGAACGGAAAATAAAGGAAATCTTGGAGCAAATGCAATGCTCTCCGTATCTATGGCGGTGGCAAAGGCAGCTGCAAAAGCTCTTTCTATACCCTTGTACCGCTATCTGGGAGGCATAAGCCCCAGACTATTGCCGGTGCCTATGATGAATATATTAAATGGGGGAAAGCATGCGGCGAATACGGTGGATTTTCAGGAATTTATGATTATACCGGTTCGTGCGAAAAGTTTTGCGGACGGTCTGCGCATCTGTGCGGAAATTTATCATTATTTGAAAAAGCTTTTGGAGGGAAAAGGTCTTTCTACCGGAGTGGGGGATGAAGGCGGCTTTGCGCCGGACCTGCCGGATGCAGAGAGTGCCCTGCAGCTGATTGTGGAAGCTGCTTCGGCTGCCGGATATGCTGCGGGACAGGATATTCAGATTGCCATGGATGCGGCAAGCAGCGAGCTGTATCATGAGAAGACGGGTATGTATCATTTCCCCGGAGAGAGCAGCCTGAAGGGTCAGGAGATTGTGAGGGATACCCGGGAGATGATTGCCTATTACGAGGAACTGGTTGAGAAATTTCCGATTATTTCTATTGAAGACGGTCTGGCAGAGGATGACTGGGATGGCTGGCAGGAGCTGACCGAACGGTTGGGTGACAAAATTCAGCTGGTGGGAGACGATTTGTTTGTCACTAATACCAGACGGTTGGATGCTGGCATCAAGTTAAAGACCGCCAATGCCATTTTGGTGAAGGTCAATCAAATCGGTACCTTGACGGAAGCCTTTGAGGCTGTGGAAATGGCTCATAAGAATGGCTATAAAGCGGTGATATCCCACAGATCCGGCGAGACGGAGGACACCACCATCGCAGATATTGCCGTGGCACTCAATGCAGGGCAGATCAAAACAGGTGCACCCTGCAGAAGCGACCGTGTGGCAAAGTACAATCGATTGCTTCGTATTGAGGAAGAACTGGGCACTGCGGCACAGTATATGGAGCCCTTTCGGAAAATATAGTACAAGTTTGGCGATTTTTTTGTAAAATGAGTTGAAATTATTTCGGCATTATGATAGAATTGTCTTTGCTTGACATTAGGAGGTGTGAAAATGGGAGCATTAAAGATTGTCCTTACAGTTATTTTTATATTGGTATGTATAGCACTTACAGTGTTGGTATTGATGCAGGAAGGTAAATCCGCAGGTCTCGGCTCCATCAGTGGTGCGGCAGAGACTTACTGGGGTAAGAATAAAGGTCGTTCTTTGGAGGGCTTATTGGTAAAGCTTACCAAATGGCTGGCAGTATTGTTCATGGTACTTGCGGCGATACTTAATCTCAACGTATTTTAAATTACGTAGGATAAACACTCTTGTGTCACAAGAGTGTTTTTTTTCTTGAAAGGATTCTTAATGCATACAGAACTGAGAGACAAACGAAAAAAAGAAATCGAGCTGCTTACGGGAACCTTTATCAGTAATGCCAAGGGCTTTGGATTCGTGGAGATTGAAGGCAGGGAAGAGGATTTGTATATTCCGGAGGATAAGGTGAATGGTGCCTTCCACAAGGATGTTGTGCAAGTGGAGCTACTGGGCAAGAAGTCCGGCAAAAGACAGGAAGCACAGGTGCTTCGCATTCTGGAAAGAGGAATGACCCATGTGGTCGGAACTTACGAGCAATCCCGCAATCATTATGGTTTTGTAATCCCGGATAATAGTAAGCTTCCTCAGGATGTGTTTGTATCCAAGGAACGTTCCAAGGGTGCTGTGACCGGACACAAGGTTGTGGTGGAAATCACAGACTACGGAAGTGCAACAAAGAGCCCTGAGGGAAAGGTAGTTGAGATTCTCGGCCACATAAATGACCCGGGTGTGGATATTATGGCTATCGTAAGAGGTCATGACCTGCCTGTGGAATTCAGTGAGAAAATCATGAATCAGGCAGAGCGGGTATCTCAAGAAGTGTCTGAGGCAGACAGAGCGGGCAGAAGAGACTTGAGGGATATGACTATGGTGACCATTGACGGTGAGGATGCCAAGGATTTGGATGATGCAGTCAGTGTCAGCTTCGACGGAACGCATTATCATCTGGGTGTACACATTGCGGATGTGACGAATTATGTTCAGGAGAATTCTGCTTTGGATAGGGAGGCATTGAAGCGGGGGACCAGTGTGTATCTGGTGGACCGTGTGATTCCGATGCTGCCCCATGCCTTGTCAAACGGTATTTGTTCCTTGAATGAAGGAGTGGACAGACTGGCACTGAGCTGTCTTATGACGGTGGATACTAAGGGAGAAATCATTGACCATGAGATATGTGAGTCCGTAATCCGGGTAAATAACCGTATGTCCTACAATGGTGTGAAAGCAATTTTGGAAGATGAGACCATCGTGGAAAGAGAAGAAGCATATCGGAAATATGTATATCTGGTACCTATGTTTCAACAGATGGCAGAATTGGCAGCCCTGCTTCGTCAGAGACGAATGAAGAGAGGTTCCATTGATTTTGATTTTCCGGAGTGCAAGATATTGCTGGACGGGGAGGGACATCCTCTGGAGATTAAGCCCTATGAGCGCAATGTAGCCACCAATATCATTGAGGATTTTATGCTGGCGGCAAATGAGACTGTTGCGGAACATTTCTATTGGATGGAGCTGCCTTTCGTATATCGGGTGCATGATGTGCCGGATGGGGACAGGATTCAAAAGCTTGCTACTTTTATCCACAACTTTGGTTATTATATGAAATCCATGGACAAAAGAGGCAGTAAGGTAGGAAGGGAAGAGGTGCACCCCAAGGAGATTCAGAAGCTTTTGCAGAAAATTGCGGGAACCCCTGAGGAGCCCATGATAGCCCGACTGACTCTCCGCAGTATGAAACAGGCCAAATATAGCGTGGAAAGTACCGGACATTTTGGTCTTGCATGTAAGTATTATTGTCATTTTACTTCCCCTATCAGAAGATATCCGGATTTGCAGATTCATCGTATTATCAAGGAACAGCTCAGAGGACGTTTGAAAGAAAATCGGATTGCACATTATCGGGAGATTCTGCCTGAGGTGGCGAAGCATTCCTCAGAGATGGAACGGCGGGCTGATGAGGCAGAACGGGAGACAGATAAGCTGAAAAAGGTGGAATACATGGAGCAACATCTGGGTGAGATTTATGAGGGCGTCATCTCCGGTGTCACAGGTTGGGGAATCTATGTGGAGCTTCCCAATACGGTTGAGGGTATGGTTCATGTGTCCAAGCTTCCGGGAGATTACTATTACTATAATGAGAATACCTATGAAATGGTGGGGGATGCCACAGGCAGAACCTTCAAGCTGGGTATGCCTGTGAAGGTCTGCGTGGAAGAATGTGACCTGATGAACCGGACAATTGATTTCTCACTGGTGGAGGATTGATGGAACTGGGACAGACCGGTTCGCCGTTATGCGGTGCAGTTTAGGAAAGGTGGTTGCAATGGCAAAGAAAGAGACTCAGAAATTAATTGCCAATAATAAGAAAGCGTTTCATGATTTTTTTATCGACGAGACCTATGAGGCAGGAATTGCTCTCCATGGTACGGAAGTGAAGTCCATGCGGATGGGAAAATGCAGTATCAAGGAATCCTTCATACGTATTGAAGACGGTGAAGTGTTTGTATATGGGATGCATGTGAGTCCCTACGAAAAGGGAAATATTTTTAACAAAGACCCTCTGCGAGTCAAAAAGCTTTTGCTTCACAAATATGAAATCAATAAGCTGCAGGGAAAGATTAAAGAAAAGGGCTACACATTGGTGCCTCTGCAGGTGTATTTCAAAGAGGGAAAGGTGAAGGTCGAGATAGGGCTGGCAAGAGGTAAGAAGCTATACGACAAGCGCGCTGATATTGCTAAAAAAGATCAGAGAAGAGAGGCCGAAAAGGAATTTAAAATTAAGAATTTATAGTAAAATCAGGTGTTGACTTAAAACACAGAATCTTCTATACTTACTAATACCGAATTACTCTTATACGGGGTAGTAAAGGTTTCGACAGGGGTCTTGCAGCTGGAGAAGCTATCCGTATGCAATGCGTCAAATGGCAAAATTAAATTAAACGCTGAAGATAATCAGTTAGCATTCGCAGCGTAATCGAACTTTGTTCGGCTCGCTGTGAGTGACGCTGCCTTAGGCAGCTTGTCCGCTCCGGGGCACTCACACTTCGGAATCCGGGCATCGACTATGTGAGAAACGACGTGCGTTAAGCTTTGCTCGCACGGGCGTATTTATGAAGCTACCGAGCATGGAAGGTTGTTCGTTTCCTTCCGTAGGAGGGAAGTGGCTTTGCCAAGATAACGGACTATGATAGTAGAAGTACAGGGAATGGGCTTTTGGACACGGGTTCGACTCCCGTCTACTCCATTCAAGGGGATGCCTGCTTGGGGCATTTCCCCAAGTTTTTTAGAGCAGAATAGTAGTGCGTTGTAGGAAAAGCCTTAACCGTGTGAATAGACAGTTTTCTGTTTGCATGTTGGGGTTTTTTCAGTTTTGATATTATAAGTTTACTGTGGAGGAAATATTTTGGAAGGGACAAACAATATAAATAACAGGCAGAATACGAATGCGCAGGGCTTCGCATTTTATACGGAACAGGATGCGGATTTGGCCAATCTGGAACAAAAGAAGATAGATTATCTGGAGGGGAAGATGGACTACTCCAATCCGGAGCAAATCCTACAGATATACAATAAGGCAATTCACGATAGAATCTTCAAAAGTCCGGTGGGAATTCTATATCTGAGAAAGCTGCAGATGTATTTGTTGAAGCAGGAGAGCATAGACAAGGAAATGATTGTACCCATACCGTTGTATCAAAGCTTCACCGGGGAAGTGCGAAGGGAACAGAATCCGGCACGTAATCGGGTGAAACCATCTGAGCGCAAGGAAAAGAAATCCTCTGCACTTCCGATTTCTGTCAGCTTGAATCTATTATTGGCGCTGGCGATTATCATTATGTTTGTAATCACCCTGAATTCGAATCAGCCGAACATCCTGAACTACGAAAGACTGATTACCAATCAATATGCTTCCTGGGAGCAGGAGCTGACAGAGAGAGAACAGACTGTGAGAGAGAAGGAAAGAGAATTGAAAATCGGGACACAAGGAGAACGGTAATGGATAAGTTGAAGATTCTGGTAGTGGATGATGAGAGCAGAATGCGAAAGCTGGTTCGTGACTTTTTGGTGAAAAATAATTTCGAGGTTTTGGAAGCTGAGAACGGTGAGCAGGCTGTAGATGTTTTCTTTGAGACAAAGAACGTTGCTCTGATTGTGCTGGATGTTATGATGCCAAAGATGGACGGCTGGCAGGTATGTAAGGAAATCCGTGCATATTCGAAAGTACCCATCATTATGTTGACTGCCAAATCAGATGAGCGCGATGAATTGCAGGGCTTTGAACTGGGTGTGGACGAATACATTTCCAAACCATTCAGTCCCAGGATTCTGGTTGCCCGTATAGAGGCCATCCTGAGACGCACCAACAGGCTTGACAAGGATGATATTCTGGACTGTGGCGGTATCCATGTAGATAAAGCGGCACATCAGGTTGTCATAGACGGTCAGGAAATTGAACTCAGCTACAAGGAATTTGAACTTCTGGTATACTTTATTGAGAACCGTGGAATTGCTCTTTCCCGTGAAAAAATTCTGAACAACGTCTGGAATTATGATTACTTCGGTGATGCCCGCACCATCGACACCCATGTGAAAAAATTGCGCAGCAAGATGGGCGCAAAAGGTGACCTTATCAAAACAATCTGGGGAGTAGGTTACAAAATGAGCGAAGACAGTGAGTAAAGTAATGCGACCTGCAAATTCGTTTGCAAGGTCGCTATTATTTTACGAACGAACGGTCTGAGCGATGGAAGAGTAGCTTATGCGTTAAAAAAATATTCACTCTGAAGTCAGTTGATTGAAAGAGGTAAAATTGCGAAAAAATCTTGTAATACTCCCGTTTTCTGCTATAATATAATTAACAAGAGGCAATCGCCACAGAGTGGTTGACCAGTAAGAGAGACAAAAGCCTTCCCACGCCGACCAAAGTATAGGGAAGGTTTTTTGTTATGTTAGTGACATATCAAATAAATGAATGTCAGATCGAATTTATTTAACCGGAGGAACTGAAGGTGAAGTTGATTTTGGTACGACACGGAAAAGATGATGATAGATACCGTGGTGGCTGGAGCTCATTAGATTTAACAGCAGAGGGAGTGAAACAGGCCAAACAACTTGCAAAATATCTCAAGAACAATAAGGAATCATATAAAATTACGCAGATTATATCCAGTGATCTGCTCCGAACAATAACCACAGCAAATTATATTTCATCTGAACTTAAAATTCCTGTCAAAGAAGAAGCCAGAATCAGAGAAATCAATAATGGTGATTTGGCAGGGCTGCCCAATAATATTGCTGATGTATTATATCCGGGATTGTATTTTAGTTCGCTGGAAATGGATGAGACTTATCCCAATGGAGAAAGTCCCAACGAATTTTATAGCAGGATAAAGAAATGGTTTTCTGAAATATCTTCCGGTGATTATAATGGGAAGGGAAATCATTTGGTTGTAACACATGGTGGCGTGATTAATGTTATTTATCATTTGGTAAAAGTAATTGAATGGAATAACAAAAGAAGAACTTTTAAGGCAGATAATTGTAGTATTCATATTTTAAATATAGAGACCATGAAATTTGAGGTCGAAAACAGAAAGGTTATTGAAACAGGAGCTTTGCAAAATGCGACACCATAAAAACAAATCCATCAGGAAACAGTTTTCTTTAATTTTCATAGGACTTATGACGGGCACGATTCTCTTATGTTGGTTGGTGAATGCCCTTTTTCTTGTACAATATTATAAGGAGAGCAAGGAAAAGGTCATTTTCGATGCTTATAAGACAATCAGAAGTGCTGCCAATAGTGACAGCTATGGCTCGGAAGGGTTCGTACAGGAATTAAATGATGTGTGTCGGAACAATAATATTGCGTTATGCATTATGGATGCCAATTCCCAGATGAAGTATGTTTCAGCCAATGGAGGGCAGGAACTGGAGAAACGTTTGATAGGGTATGTGTTTGGATTTCCCATGGATAATGTGACCATATTGGAAGAAGGAGAGGACTATCGTCTTCAACAGACCGGTATGGGAGAGGAACAGTATCTGGAGATGTATGGCCGTTTAAAAACAGGTATTTCATTTATTATGCGAACGCCGATTGAAAGTATTCGGGAGAGTGCCAAGATTGCCCAGCGTTTTTATACTTATGTGGGGTTGGCCGGTGCTGTTGCCGGCGGTATCATCATCTGGTTTGCCCTGAGGAAGATTACGGAGCCGATTTTGCAGCTCAACAATATCTCTGAAAGAATGGTACATTTGGATTTTGATGTGAAATACCAAGGAAAAGCCCATAATGAAATTGATTTATTGGGCGATAATATGAATAAGCTTTCAGCCTCTTTGGAAAAATCCATCTCAGAGTTGAAGACTGCTAATAATGAATTGCAAAAGGATATTGAGAAGAAAGAAAAAATTGATGAGATGCGCAAGGAATTTCTTTCCAATGTATCCCATGAATTGAAAACCCCTATCGCGTTGATACAGGGATATGCAGAGGGGCTTCAGGAAGGGGTAAATGACGATCCGGAGAGCAGGACATTTTACTGTGAAGTCATCATGGATGAAGCGGCTAAGATGAATACGATGGTGAAAAAGCTGCTGACATTGAATCAGCTGGAATTCGGTAATGATGTGATTAATATGGAAAGATTCGATATTGTTGCGTTGATTCAGAATTATATTCAGTCAGCGGGAATCCTGACGAAGCAGAATCAGATAGAAGTGCGTATGCAGGAATATGCTCCCATCTATGTGTGGGCGGATGAATTTAAGACGGAAGAAGTTTTTGCTAATATCTTTTCCAATGCAGTCAATCATTGTGTCGGGGAGAAGATTATCGATATTAAATTAGAGCAGGGGAATGGTGTGGTTAAAATTAATGTGTTTAATACCGGTGAGACCATACCGGAGGAAGCTGTTGCTCATATTTGGGATAAATTCTATAAGGTGGACAAAGCACGCACCAGAGAATACGGCGGAAGCGGTGTGGGATTGTCCATAGTGAAGGCCATTATGGAAGCCATGAACCGGCAATATGGTGTGGAGAATTATAATAACGGTGTGCTGTTCTGGTTTGAACTGGAGACAGTACAGGAATAAATGAGAGGTTGTATGAGAGAAGAGATGACAGAATTGCAGGCGGTGAAGGTACTGCTTGTAGGTGTAGATACGGGGGAAGAACCGGATTTTGACCATTCCATGGAAGAATTGAAAAGTCTTGCGGAGGCGGCTGGAAAGCAGGTGGTGGGAATCATCACCCAGAAAATGGAAGCCGTGAACAAGGCTCTGTATATTGGGACTGGAAAGGTGCGTGAGATCAAAGAGTTTGCCGGAGAGCGTGAGGCGGAGGAAATTGTTTTTGATAATGCACTTTCCCCGTCACAAATTCGCAATCTGGGACGGGAACTGGAATTGCCGATTTCGGACAGAACCAATTTAATCCTGGATATTTTTGCGTTGCGTGCGCAGACCCGAGAAGCCAAATTACAGGTTGAGACAGCAAGCCTACAGTATATGCTCCCCCGTCTGGTGGGAATGCGGGAAGCCTTGAGCCGTCAGGGTGGTGCCAGCGGAAGTATGAGCAACAAGGGCTCCGGTGAGAAAAAGCTGGAACTGGATCGCAGAAAGATTGAACATCGTATCAGTGAACTGAAAAAAGAATTGGCATCAATCTCAGGTTCCCGTGTGACACAGAGAAAGAGAAGATATGCTTCCAGGACGCCACAGGTGGCTTTGGTGGGCTATACCAATGCAGGGAAATCTACGATTATGAATCGTATGGTTGACCGCTATGGTGATTCCCCTGACAAAACAGTGATGGAAAAGGATATGCTGTTTGCCACCTTGGAGACCAGCGTCAGGAATATTAATACCGGTGATAATAAGCCATTTTTTCTGGTAGATACGGTTGGTTTCATTCATAAGCTTCCCCATGGTCTTGTTCAGGCATTTCATTCGACCTTGGAGGAAGTGCAGTATGCAGACTTGCTGGTACATGTGGTAGATTTCTCGGATGACAATTACAAACAACAGATGGATGTAACTGAAGAGACCCTGAAGGAACTGAACGCCGGAGATGTTCCGCGGATAGTGGTGTATAACAAAGCAGATAAAGTGAAAGGTATGGATTTGCCGCTTGTGAAAGGAAATCATATCTATATGTCGGCCGGTAATTGCGTTGGAATGGATGAACTGGTGGAATTGATTCAATCAAAGATTTATGCAGAACATGTAGAGTGTGTATTCCTGATTCCGTACGACAAAGGAAGTGTTGCTTCTTATATTATGGAGAATGCAACGGTTCTTGAGACACAGTACAGAGAGGACGGCATTTGGATTCGTGCAAATTGTTATAGCCAGGATGCGGCAAAGTATGCTATATTTACATTGTAGTTCGGTAATTGCGTTCAGCAATAAACATGATATGGAAAAAGTATTTCTTGAAAAAGAATTACGAAAAAAAGAAAGGCTACCTATGAGAAAAGATTATCTAAAAGCAGGCTTACTTACGGCAGGTATTATGTTTTTCCTCGCAGGATGCGGAGGGGATTTTCCCGATATGACGCGAGAGGAAGAACAGATGATAGGGGAATATGCTGCTAATGTTTTACTGAAATATGATGCGGGTAACAGAAGCCGTCTGGTGAGCCGTGAGCTTGTTGCAGAGGAAGAGGACAGAAGAGCAGAAATGAAGGAAGTCGTGGAACAGGAGCCTGTACAGACTATGGATCCTGTCGATGATACGCCTGTGATAGAAATTGGTCAGAATACAGATGCTGATTTCCGCACGGGCAGCATGGATGAATTCTATCAGCTTGCTGAAGGGGTAAGTATTAGCTATCAGGGAAATGAAATCTGCAGTAGCTATTCTCAGGATGGAACAGATAGTGATTATATTGCACTTGATGCGGCGGAAGGAAAACATCTCTTGGTTTTGCATTTTACTATCGAAAATGAAACCGGGGCGGAGCAGTTGGTTGATTTGTTGTCGCGCAGTACCATAATCCGCGTAACCTTGAACGGAGGAAATCAATACAGTGCATTGACGACTCTGTTAATGAATGATTTGTCTACCTATAAAGAATTGGTTCCGGCAGATGCATCAGCAGAAGCAGTTCTGTTATTTGAAATAGATGAGACAGAGGGTGACGCTGTTACAGCCTTAAGTCTTCAGTTAAAAGAGGAAGACAGAACATGTACAATTTCGCTGAAATAATCAATCCTTACAGTCCTTCACAAAAAATAATTTAGGGTGTTGACAAGCAGATATCGGAATGATATACTCAACTTCGTTGCCAAAGCAAATGCTGAAGCAAAATATCGATGAAATAAAAAGTCGAAGAATGTAAAAAAAGTTGTTGACAAAGCAGAACAGCAATGATATGATATCAGAGTTGTCGCTTG
>CAZPRB010000005.1:0-2400 GCA_964588645.1 uncultured Acetatifactor sp.
TTCTCAAATTCAAGCTTTTTAAACGCCGAAATGGCTTGCATCAAGGCTTGATGGGGTGATGGAGAGGTGGAAAAGCAGCTTGCCTCAGGACTTGGTGGAGGTGGGGATGATGCTTCGTTTTCTTGAGGGGAATCTATGATGTTTGGGGGAATCTATGATGTTTGAGGGGAATCTATGATGTTTGGGGGAATCTATGATGGTTTTTCGGGAACCAATGATGGTTTTCAGAGATAAAACGCTATCAACGCGGGGAAACATCCCCGCATTGGTAGCAGAGAGTGGGGGGGTGCATGTTCAGATGTGCTTTACATGAACTTACTTACTGATATTACAACCATGGCAATTAGCATTACCACAATAATCACTATGGTTCCTTTGTCCTGTTGTTGTTTTTTCATAATCTTTGTCCTTGCCTTCTGTGTATAATAGGTATGTCCTGTCTGCATCAGCTGTTCTGCGGGAGTTCGCGCAGATGGTCTACAGGTTCATTGATTAGATTGCTTCTGATATCGATAATCGGACCGCCGATACCCTGAATATATTCTCCGGTAATGGTGACCTGACCAATATTGTCATCCTTGGGAATCTCATACATGATATCCAGCATAAATTCCTCAATGATGGAGCGGAGTGCTCTGGCTCCGGTGTCACGCTCCATGGCCTTATCTGCAATAGCCTCCAGAGCTTCGTCTGTGAAGTCAAGCTTCACCTCGTCCAATTCCAGAAGCTTCTGATACTGCTTCAGAATAGCATTCTTGGGCTCCTTCAGAATTTTGACCATCATATCCTTGGTCAGACCCTGCAGGGTGAAAAGAATGGGCAGACGTCCGATAAACTCCGGAATCATGCCAAACTTTCTGATATCCTCCACCGTGACCTTGGAAAGGATATCCTTGTCCTTGTCATATTTGTCCTTTAATTCAGAGTTGAAACCAATGGATGCAGATTTACGCAATCTCTCCTTGATGATTTCATCCAAATCCGGGAAGGCACCTCCGCAGATGAAAAGGATGTTCTTGGTATTCACGGTTGCCAGAGGAACCATAGCGTTCTTGCTGTTGGCACCCACAGGCACCTCCACCTCCGCGCCCTCCAGGAGCTTCAGCATTCCCTGTTGCACACTCTCACCGCTGACATCACGGGAGTTGGTATTTTTCTTCTTGGCAATCTTATCAATCTCATCAATAAAGATAATGCCGCGCTCTGCCTTCTCCACATCATTGTCTGCAGCTGCCAAAAGCTTGGAAACTACGCTTTCTATATCATCACCGATATAGCCTGCCTCAGTCAGCGAAGTGGCGTCCGCAATGGCAAGAGGCACATCCAAAAGCCTTGCCAGCGTCTTGACAAGATAGGTCTTTCCGGAACCGGTGGGACCTATCATCAGCATATTGGATTTCTCAATCTCAATCTCATCCATTGAACCTGTTGCCACACGCTTATAGTGATTGTAAACTGCTACAGAAATGACCTTCTTCGCATGCTCCTGTCCCACCACATACTCATCGAGACTGGCTTTAATCTTGTGCGGTGGCGGAATATTCTTGATATTAAGCACAGGCTCCGCCTGATCCTTCTGTTTTTTCTTCTTTAGCTTCTGCTTGTTGGGGATACCGCCGTCTCCCTGTAAATCCGCAAGATTCACAAAGCTGATATTGGGAAATCCCCCCTGTCCGGAAAATCGATTCCATTCATTTTGTAAATTGGGATTATTCAGCATTCCCTGATAATCAAACTGACTGACCGTATCCATCGTCTTGTGCATGCAATCATCACACACGCAGATGTTGTTGGGAAGCTTGAACATCTTGCCTGTTTTGCTCTCCGGCCTGCGACAAATGAAGCACACATCCTCATACTCACTGTTATCACTCTTGCCTGCGTGTGCCGTGGAGGAAGCATCCTTATGCACATTCGTCTGCCGGGGTTCTCCGCCTTCGGCGGAAGTATCGCTTCCGTTCATCTCTGCACGTTCTATTGCTTCAGCATTTCCGGCTGCTTCAGCACTTCCTGTTGCCTCTACATTTCCGGCTGCTTCTTCCTTATTGATATCTTCCTGCTCGTTATATATATCTGACATATCCTTCTCACCTCATCATAAAGTGCAGCTTTCTACCAATGGCGAAGCTGCGCACCTGCAATGAAAGCTCACTCTTGCAATGAAAGCTCACTCTTGCAATGAAAGCTCACTCTTGCAATGAAAGCTCACTCTTGCACTGCAGCCTACCCCTACATTCTACAGAAGAAACAGGAAATATACAAGTGAAGTTTTTATAAACAAAACAGTGAAATAGCAAGGATACAAGGAAACGTTCCACGATACAAAGGAACTGTTCCACGATACAAAGAGAACAGTCCTACGAAACAAGAGAACAGTCCTACGAAACAAGAGAACAGTCC
>CAZPRB010000005.1:2500-12561 GCA_964588645.1 uncultured Acetatifactor sp.
AAACAAGAGAACAGTCCTACGAAACAAGAGAACAGTCCTACGAAACGAGAGAACAATCCAACAAAACAAGAAAATCTCCAAGGACCACTTTATCGTTGTCCTTGGAGACTGTAACATTGTTTCTGCTTTATTTGAGACAAGGGTCATCGAAAACGGAACTCACTTACTGAGCGTTCTCCGGCTTTGCGCCCAGGGTAATATCCATCTCATGCTCTGTATACTCACCGTTCTCCAGGCGCATGATGGTAATCCTTGCGCTGTCACCGACTCTGTAATACTGGAGTACATCCTGCAAATCGGCATTGGAGGACACCCTCTCTCCGTCAAATTTTGTGATGATATCACCGGGCAAAATACCTGCCTTCTCTGCCGCTGAAGCTTCACTCACTTCATACACAAAAATACCGATTGGCATATTGTACATCTGATGGTGCTGCTCCGTTACGTTCTGAAAGGTGATACCGATATATCCCTTTTCGTCATCCTCAACCTTCTCTCTGGTCTGACGCTCCATCAAATCCGCAATAATGGGGCTTGCCGATGAAATGGGGATGGCATAGCCCATACCTTCAATGGCATCACCGCCGATTTTGCTGGAATTAATGCCGATAACCTCACCATTGATGTTCAGTAATGCGCCACCGGAGTTACCGGGATTAATCTCTGCATTGGTCTGGATAAAGGTTCCTGTTGAACCGTCTGACATAGTGATTTCACGATTCAATGCGCTGACAATTCCGTTGGTAACGGACTGACCGTAGCCCAGTGCGTTACCGATTGCTACCACCGGCTCACCCATTCGCAGTTTGTCACTGTCACCCAGGGTAGCAACCGAAATGGCATCCTTCGTCTCCTTGCTGATATCTTTCAGAGGAATCGCTATGACAGCTAAATCCATATCCGAATCGGTACCCTTCACCTTAGCCTGAGCCGTAGTTCCGTCAATAAACGTGACCTCCAGGGACGTAGCATCTGCAATTACATGGTAGTTGGACACGATGAGCAGTTCATTGTCATTCTGCTGAACGATGATACCCGAGCCGCTGGAGGGTTGCTCCTGCGTAAATGTCTGTCCGAAGAAATTCAAGGTCTCAGTATAATTGTTGATAATGGAAACCATCGCCGGCATCACTTCCTCAACCATATCGGAGACATCTGATTCTACTACAGTAATATTGTTGGTGTTGGTCAGCTTGATATCGGAGCCATTATCGAAATCAGCGGGGATGCTGCCTGCAGACTCAGGAACCGCATTGTTGTTATTTGCAGGTTGTATGACATCCATTACCTGCTGCACAGCATAAAAGCCGATACCCGCAAACAATCCGAAGAAAAGTCCCAGGCTGATACTTAATAAGGCTTTGCGGAAAACTCCGCCGCCTTTGGGGTTCTTCTCAGCGCTGCGCTTTCCATTGTCACCCTCTGAATGGCTCCGGCTATCGTGCCATGAGCTACTCCGACTGTCGTGCCCTGAGTAGCTTCGGCCTTCCCTCTCGAAATTACTCTGAACGCCGCCGGAGAATACACCGGCGTTTCCCGTCTGATAGGTTGCATAGCCGTCATACCTATTGGTGGTGCCGGTGGCAGTGCCCATGGTGGTGCCGGTGGCAGTGCCCATGGCGGTATCGGTGGCAGTGCCCATGGTGGTGCCGGTGGCAGTGCCCATGGTGGCATCAGCGGTGGTATCAATGGTATTCTTCTCAGTTGGATTGATTCTTCCGCTGCCTCCGCTGAATACACCCGAACCATATTCATTTTCATTCTCGTACATATATCTTCCTTCTTTCTGCTACAACTATATCAAATGGTTTTCTTTACCTTACGAGCATAAGTATATCGTCAAATTGTGTCTTAATTGTGATGAAACTATTAAACACCTGTGAAATTCTATTTCCAATATTCCTTATTACCCGTCAAGCGTAAAATTAACCCTTCAGGAAGCTTTTTATAATTTTTTCCCAGCAAATAGCCCGCATATTTAAAGGCAGACTGCATGTAGAGATGGGGAATGCGCCTTGCCATGCGGTTCTCCCTGAGATATCTTGCGGTGGTCTTCACCAGCTTCAAGCCCTCGGATTCCGATGGCACACCCTCAAACACCTCAGGATGCTCCGCCTGAGATACCCCCAAGTCAAAATTGCGGTGCAGCTGCTGCAGATTGGTATAATTATGGGAATGATACACCAAGGCATCCGCCTCATAGGAAATCTGATACCCGCTTTTGAGGGCACCCGCTGCGTAAATCATATCTTCATTGAAGATTGCACGATGCACAAAGCCCCCAAGCCTGTCATAAATATCCCTGCGGTATGCTGCACAGACATTGGAGCAAAAAAAGGTTTTAATTCCAAGCTCCTGCAAATCCTCCATGGATTTCATCCGCGACTGATCCGGGTAATTAAAGCTTCTGGTGAATTTTTCCTCCGGACTGCAATCCTCCTTCGGCAGCTGTTTGGCATAGGCCGCCGCCACATCCCCCTTCAGGTTGCGCGTCAGCCTTTCCATCAGATATTCGTCCGCAGGAATTGCATCCTGTGTCATCATCACAAAGATGTCCGCATCCGACTTCTTCACGCCCATGTGTCTGGTTTTGCCATGGTCAAATTCTCTTCCGGAAAGATGAAATACTTTCACATTTCCATAGGAATCCTGCATATTTTTGCCAAACATCAATTGCTTGAAATACTTCTCTTCCGTATTCATCAAAATAATATTCTGTATTGGCAGGGTCTGTCGGTTCAGAAGGTCTAACAAATCAAAAAGCTCCTTGCCCGGCTTATATAACGGGATAATTACATCTATTTTCATTGCACATGTTCCTACCTTTCGGTGGATTTCCATCGGTGAATCTCCTTCGATGGGTTTCTTTCCTCGGATTTCCTTCCGTGGATTTCTTATAATCTACACAATCTAAAAGAAGGGGGCCATATAGCCCCCTCGGGCTCCTTCAAGCCCATTTCTTCCTTCATTGGCATTCATTGCCTGCTCCGTTGCAGCTTTCATTGCCTGCTCCGTTGCAGCATTCATTGCCTGCTTCGTTGCAGTTTTCATTGCCTGCTTCGTTGCAGCTTTCATCGCTCAATTATTGTTTGTTTTAATTGTTCTTATTGATATATGGTGCAGTATCTGCTTTTATCTGCTGTCCGTATGCCTTTACACTGTCGGAGACGGTATATTCCACATCATCAAACAGGAACTGATGCAGCCACACTACATTGGATTCCAGATCTACGGGAATAACGCTGCTTCCCTTAGCTCCGATGTTTGCCACGGTGCGCATGCTCTCCTCAGGGAAACCGCCCTCATCAACAATTTGATAATTTGCAATGTTTTTGATCAGCTCAAGCAAGGTTTCCTGACTCAGGCTGGTATAAACATCATCAATGGCTTCGTTGAAGGCCTTTGTCAAGGTAGTCAAATCTGCCTTCTTTGCCTGCTCTTCAATGGCCATCAGTACCTCTCTGTGACGGCTGGCACGTTTGAAATCGTCACCTGCCGTATAACGGATACGGCAGTAAGCTGCGGTCTGAATACCGTCCAACAGCTGATAGCCGGTGGTGGCAACAGGCTCATAATCGCATTTCAAAACCTCAGCAATATCTATCATATAGTTGTTAAGATGCTTTCTTTCTGTATCATCAACATCAATATAAACACCGCCCAAGCCATCGATAACATCTATCAGACCCTGATAACCGACTGTAACGAAATCTGTGATATCCATATCCAGATTCATATTCAACATTTTAACGGCCTGTTCCGCTCCGCCGTATGCGTATGCGTGATTACACTTGATATAATCATCAGTACCTACATTCAGGTAAGTATCACGGTATACACTGACAAGCTTGATATCTCCGGAATCCATGTTGATGCTGGCAATCATGATACTGTCGCTGCGGCTGGGATGATCCTTACCACCGTAGAGATCCTTGTCATTTCTTGCATCCACGCCGAACAATGCAATATTCATGTAACCGTGCATCGTTCCGCCCTCTTCCTTCTGTTCCAATACAACCTCCGGGATCTCCAGCTGTTCGGGTTCCAAAACCGTAACCTTAGGTCCCTCATCATTGGTCTTAGTCATAACCACATAAAGAATTGCCATCATTGCAAGAATAATGATAACCTCAATTGTGAAAATGACGAGCTTTCTTGTCTGTCTGGCTTTTTTTTCCTTTGCCGAAAGCTTTCTTCTCTGATTTGCGTTCTCTGCCATAAATCCTTCTCCTTAATTCCTGTGCTTTTGTAGTCGTCTTAATAGGCATTTTTGTTGATAAAGCCTGTAAAAAACGTCATAAAGATAATTTTTATATCAAACCCTAAGGTCCAATTTTCAATGTAAAAAATATCATATTCCACACGTTTGCGGATGGAGGTGTCTCCCCTAAGACCGTTCACCTGCGCCCAGCCGGTAAGCCCGGGTCTGACCTGATGCTTTACCATGTAACGGGGGATTTCCTCCCTGAACTTCTCAACGAAAAGTGTCCTCTCCGGTCTGGGACCCACAAGGCTCATATCTCCCTTTAATATGTTAAACAGCTGCGGGAGCTCATCCAGACTGGTCTTTCTCAAAAGCCTTCCGACTCCGGTCACTCTGGGGTCGTTCTTGACCGTCCAGGCCTTCTTCTCCTCCTTGGCATTCTGCAATTCCATACTGCGGAATTTGTACATATAAAAGGGCTTGTTGTGCAATCCCACTCTCTCCTGTTTAAAAATAACCGGGCCGGGACTGCTGCATTTCACCAAAACCGCCGCAATCAGCATAATCGGTGATGTGACAATAATGCCGAACAAAGCACCCGCAATATCCAGAATCCGTTTCAGCATCATATTGCCGGTATTGGTCAGCGGCACATGCCGGATGTTAATCACCGGCAAGCCCATCAAATCCTCTGTATAGGGCTTGGTGGGAATGAGTCTGTTGTAATCAGGGATAAACTTGGTATGCACACCTGACTTCTCACAGATTCCCACAATATCCTCCAGAAAATCATAATCTGCCAGCGAAAGCGTAATTGCAATTTCATCCAGCTTGTTCTCCGGAAGAATAATCTCCAGATTGCCGATGGAGCCCAGCACCTTCACACCCTTGTAGATGGTTCCGGCGGGGATATGGTCATCCAGAATACCGCACACCACATAGCCCCATTGGGGATTATCCAGAATACGGGTGATATACTCCTCCGCTGCCCGGGAATACCCCACCAGAAGAATATGCTTCAGATTATAGCCCTTGCTGCGCATAGTCTGCAGGGATTTCCTCAACACAATTCTGGAAAAGCTTGTCACAAAAACATTCAATACATAAAAAATCGCCATCACGGAACGAGAGTAGTTAATCTCTTTGATGACCATGTAAAGAATAATTATCAAAGCAGCCATACCTACGGTGTTGGCCTGAACGATACTGTATATCTCATGTCTTCTGCGCGCTGTCCGCTTCGGGGCATACACATTGCACCGGTAATACAGAAACATATAACCGGGAACCAATCCGAACAAAAGCTTGATATATTCCGAAACGGGCAAAACACCAATCCCCGGTCCCTTCTCAAATACATAAAACTTAATAAAATAAGCGAGTATAAAGGAAAGGCCCGTTATGACAGCGTCTATCATCACAAGTAATTTGTTAAAAACCTTCTGATTGTCTTTAATCATAAGCACCACCTTACACCTTCGTGCATCGGGATTCGGAAACTGTAGTAATTGTACAATAATAAGCACGAAAGGGCAACTTAAGAATTCATGAAGCTATTTCTTAAGATTTCTTAATAATTCGAAAGGTGTTTGCATATAATTGTAATTGAATCAAAACGTAATTGCCGAAATGACGCCATCTGAAGGGAACCTTGCGGGAGCGGCCTTCTCTGCTAAAGCATCTTCTGACGCCCGTCCACAATCCCCTCAGGTAAAGTGTGCCCATTTTCTTTTTGGTGAAAAAAAGAAATTTAAGGAAAAACCCTATCAAAAGAAAGGGAAGATTGAGAATCAGCTGGAAAAGCGGCATATTCTTCCCCACAAGATATACACTGTTGGCAGAAGCCAGCTGTGTCTTAGTCTCATTGTATCTGGAGCCTGTGGAAGCACTTCCGTAATGAATCACCTCCGCGGAGGGCTCATAGCAATTTCGGTAACCATAGATTCCCGCTCTGTAGCCGATATCAATATCCTCTAAATATGCAAAATGCATTTCGTCAAAGAGACCAATCTGCCCAAACACGCTGCGCCTGTAAATCACCGCGCCGCCGCAGGCAGCGAAGATATCCGCAGGGCAATCATACTGTCCCCGGGCTTTTCCCTTCCCTCTGGCATAGGCCCATCCCAGAACACAGTATCGGTCACCGGCATCATCTATCAGCTCCGGGTTGTCCCACATCAGCATTCTGGCACTGACCGAAAAAATCCTGTCATCGCTCCGGATAGCATCATATAATCCTTTAATAAATCCTGATTTAACTTTTGTATCATTATTAAGTAAAATCACATAGGGAGAGGTCGACGCCTGTATCCCCACATTTACGGCATGGCAGAAGCCGGTATTCTCCTGCAGCAGAAGCAGCTGCACCTCGGGAAAGCTCTTCTTCATCAGGGCAACACTGTCATCCGTGGAGCCATTGTCCACCACAAGCACTGTAAAATCGGGGGTTCCCTCCTCCTGCTTTCCCAGTGCCTCCAGGCAATCCGAGAGATACCGTATGCCATTATAATTTGGTATAACAACTGTTATTTCTGACATACAAGCCATTTCCTTCCTCTTCTACCGCCATTTCACTGTCAGCTCCGGCTGATACAGCATCCGATATCCCGCCTCTCGGAGCGCTTTGCCAAAACGGAGGCTGAGCTCTCTGTAATCCATTTCCCGGGGAAGCAGGGATGTATCAAAGACCTGTAACGCCTCTGACTCCTTATAAGAAACACCTGTTATTTCTTCAAACAATGAAATACATTCCTTGCGCACCCGGATACATCTGATATCCAGTGCCTCCGCATCCTGCGTCAAAGCAGCACGGTGCAGATAACCACTGTATGCCGCAGGAAGTCCTTCGTAGGGGCACTTCCCCTCCTCCGTCATTCCTCCGCCGATAATCCTGCCTTTGTGCAGTACTCTTCCGCCTACAGCGCCGATATCCCTTCTGCTTTGGAATACTGCCGGTTCCTTCTGATTCTCACGCTTCGGCAGATAGGACAACCTGTAAAAGCCCAAATGTCTTAAATGCTCTGCCCGTGCATGCCAGCCCTGTCTGTCCGCGAAATCCTGCAGTGCCCTGCAGCCTGCCTCATAGGCATACTGCTTGCTGCGGGGATTCTCAGCGGTGGAGCCTGTATGGCAGCGCCAGTGATACAGTACCCGGGGCACATGCCCAAGCTGCTCCTCCCTGTCCATAAGCCGCTCCGCAGCCCTCAATACCAAATCATAGTCCTGGGCGCCGTCATAATCAGCGCGGAGCTTCAGCTCTGACAGAAGACTTCTCTCCATCAGCAGGAAATGACAGATATAGTTATTACTTAAAAGTAAATCCAGATTAAACTTTTCTTTGAAATTAGGTTCATAATACCCTGTCCCGTCGCCATTACATTTATCTTCATCGGAATAGAGCATTTTCAAGCTGACACCTGACAGCTCACCCTGCCGGATTGCTGCCGCCATTTCATACAGGGCATCCTGTGTCAACACATCATCATGATCCAGCAGCCCCACATAGTCTCCGGTGGCATATGCCAATGCGCGGTTGGTATTCTCAGCGATTCCCGCGTTTTCCTTCAGGGGAATATATCGGATTCTCTCATCCGAATATGCTTCTGCCACACGCTGCGCAGTATCATCCGAGGATGCATCCGCCAGAATCAGCTCCCAGTGGGGATAGGTCTGTGCCAGAACAGATTCAATCAGCTCACGCAGATAGGTCGGCACCGGGTGATAGGCCGGCACCACAATACTGATGACGGTGCTGTAAGAGACAGACTCTCTCCGCTGGCGTTCCAGCTCCTGCCCGGCGGGCGCTTCATAACGGTAGGGCTCAGCCTTTGCCTGCTCCATGCGTTCCTTCGCTGCATACCATGTATTCCTCACGCCGTTTCGCTTCAGATAATATACAGTTTTCTTGATATTTGCACGGCTCACTCTGCCCATGTTTCCCCTTCTGATTCTTATCTCACACCCAGAAGCATTAAATCAATGCCTTCAAATCCTCTGTCAGCTTTGCAACTCTCGCATCTGCATCCGCAAGACTTGTTCCCTTGACACCCATGTAGAACTTAATCTTGGGCTCCGTACCGGAGGGACGTGCACAGCACCATGCATTGTCAGGAAGCTCAAAGTACAGAACATTGGATTTGGGAAGTCCTGTGGCAGTCTTTTCGCCGGTCTCCATATCCACGATAACATCGTTTTCGTAATCTCTGAATTTCAACACCTTCAAGTCTCCAAAGGCGGTAGGAGGATTCTGACGAAGCTTATTCATAATCTCTGCAATCTGTCTGGAGCCGTCGATACCCTTCATGGTAATAGTATACTGTGTCTCCTTAAAGTAGCCGTATTTCTCGTAGGTCTCAAGCATCATATCCCAGAGTGTTTTGCCATGCTTCTTGCAATATGCGGCAACCTCACACAGACACATAACAGCCACGATAGCATCCTTATCTCTGGCATGCGTTCCCGCAAGACAGCCATAGCTCTCCTCCAGACCAAATACATAATGATTACTTCCTGTCTGCTCAAAGAATTTAATCTGTTCACCGATGAACTTAAATCCCGTAAGCACCTCAATCAATTTCACATTGTACGCCTGTGTAATGGGAGTCGTCATATTGGTAGTCACAATGGTGGTAACCAACGCGGGATTCTCGGGCATGGTTCCGTTGGCGGTTCTCTCCCTCAGAATGTATTCCGCAATCAGCATACCGGACATATTACCGGTGAAGGAGACATACTCTCCTGTCTTTGTGTCCTTTGCGTATACGCCCAGACGGTCAGCGTCAGGGTCGGTTGCCAGAACAATGTCCGCATCCTTCACCTTAGCCAGACGGAGCGCGTAAGTAAATGCCTTGGGATCCTCCGGATTGGGATAGTCCAGAGTGGTGAATTTGGGGTCCGGCTTCTCCTGCTCGGGAACCACATACACATTCTTGAAGCCCAGCTCTGCCAGCACCCTTCTCACAGGCACATTGCCGGTTCCGCATAAAGGTGTATAAACAATCTTAATATCCTCAGCCATCTCGGAAATCACCTCGGGATGGATAATCTGCTTTTTCAGCTCTACCATGTAGGCATCATCAATCTCTTTTCCGATTACCTGATAGAGACCTGCTGCCACTGCTGCCTCCTTGCCCATGGTCTTCACGGTGTGGTAATCCTTGATGCTCTGCACCTCACTGATGATGTCCTTATCTCTGGGAGCAGTAATCTGTGCACCGTCCTCCCAGTAAACCTTGTAGCCGTTATACTCAGGCGGGTTGTGACTGGCAGTTACCACGATGCCTGCAGTACAGCTCAGGGTTCGCAGTGCAAAGGACAGCTCCGGAGTGGGTCTCAGGGCATCAAACACATAAGCCTTAATTCCGTTTGCAGCCAGACAAAGTGCAGCCTCGTCGGCAAACTCAGGAGACATATTGCGGGAATCATAGGCAATGGCAACACCCTTGTCCTGTGTCCCCTGCTTCAAAATATAGTTTGCAAGTCCCTGGGTAGCCTTGCGGACGGTATAGATATTCATACGATTGGTTCCTGCGCCAATCACACCGCGCAGTCCGCCCGTACCGAACTCAAGCTCTCTATAGAAACGCTCCTCAATCTCCTTCTCATCATTACGGATGGCAAGTAATTCCTTCTTGGTCTCCTGATCAAAATAATCATCTTCCAGCCAAAAATTAAATTCCTCCATAAAACTCATTTCTTAATCCTCCTAACAAAACTGCTCAATTCTATTCTTTCACTACGCACACATACGGGTATTATAACATTTCCCACTCAAAAAACCAACAACAACTTGCTAAATCAATGCATCTATCCAAATCCGGTGCTCTCATCTAAATCATTGCACCTTCAGGGAGAAGTC
>CAZPRB010000005.1:12661-26342 GCA_964588645.1 uncultured Acetatifactor sp.
CTTCCTCAAGACCGCCCACTTCCTCATAAAGGCTCTTCTTCACCATCAGACAGGCGCCTGTGACAGCGGTGACATTCTGGGCATAGCACAGACGTCCCATATATCCCAGATTCTGACGATGCTGCTTGTAATGAGTGTGTCCGGCGGTTCTGTGGGCTCCCAGACCGATGACAACACCGGCATGTTGAATGGTTTTATCGCCGTAATACAGCTTGGCACCCACGGCACCCACATCCTCTCTCTGGGCATACATCAAAAGCTCCTCCATCCAGTTCACCGTGATGACCTCCGTGTCATTATTGAGAAGCAGGATATAATCTCCGCCGGCGAAGGACACTCCCAGATTATTCACTGCGGAGTAATTAAATTCCCCTTTATAAATAACAATTGTTATCTTGCCATCTTCACTGCGAAGAACATCCTTCCCGTCCGTATCCTCATAGGGATAGCCCAGCAGCTCGCTGTAATACCCGCGGATTTCCTCCGTGGTGCTGTTGTTCTCCACAACGATAATCTCATAATTATCGTAGGTGGATTTCTCCCGAATGGAGCTGACACACCTGCGCAAATCCTCCGCGTGATCCTTGTTGGCGATGACCACGGACACCTTGGGCGTACCGATAATCTCATAGCGGATGCGGAAAATCGTCTCAAAGGCTCTTGTTCCGGTAATCCGGAAATTCTCAAAGCCGTGCTTCCTCAGATGCTCCGCTACTGCTCCCTTTGCCGCCTCAACGGCATAGGGCTTTGCATCAATCCCGGAAGCCACACTGCCCGCATGACTTCTCCAATAATACATCAGTCTGGGCACATGCACGATTTTCTCCGCATTATCCGTGAGACGCAGAATCATATCGTGGTCCTGGCTCCCGTCGAATTTCGGCCGAAACAACTCATTACCGTCCAAAAGGGTTCTTGCAAACACGCTGAAATGACAGATATAATTATTGGCACGCAAATTATCCGGTGCAAAATCCGGCTTAAAATGCATGGTAAGCATCTTATTGATATCGCCGCTCTTGAAGGTGGTCTCATCACAGTACAGATAATCTGCCCCCTGCTCATTGATGGCCTTCACATACTCGTACAGCACGGAGGGATGCAGAATATCATCCTGGTCAAGCAGTCCGATATACTCTCCGGTCGCAAGCTTTAAGCATTCGTTGGTATTGCCTGCTATACCGCCGTTTTTCTCCAGCTTCTTATACACGATACGTCCGCCTGCACGCTGCGCATACTCTCTGCAGATGTCGCCGATATAGCTGTGTGCCTCATCAGAGCCGTCCGCCAGACATAGCTCCCAGTTCTCATAGGTCTGGTTCATCACCGAATCCAGCATCTCAATCTGGAACTCTCTCTGATTGTTCCAAAGAGGAACCAGAATACTGATTTTTACCATTCCGGGGAACACCGTCTCCCGTTCCCGCTTCGCCTGCTCCGCATCCGGAAAGCTTTCTGTGCCGAACTGCTTCATGGCCTCCCGCTCCCGCTTTTTGTAATTCAGCTTGCTGACTACACCTCTCGGGCCGCCACAGTTGGCCAGTCTGTCCTTCTGTCTGATGACCCAGTGCATGCCACTTCTGGCTGGCTTCGCCACCTTCCATAAGGGATTGTTCTTAATGCGGTTTAATTTCCACTCAAGCTCTTCGTTCTTGGCCTCTAAATCCGCAATTCTCGCCGCCAAATCCGCATTTTTTAAATGTTCCTTTTCATAGGCTTCTTTATACTGCATAATCTTTTTCCTATTCCTGTCTCTTTGAAATACTTTCTGGCACCCTTTTCCATGTCCGCTGCGATGTAATCAGGCACCCGTATCATTTCCAGCTCCGCATGCAGAAGGTTTTCCGCCTGCTTCGGATATGCCTCCAGATTGATATTCATATTAGGGTCTTCCGTGGTAAAAATCATACACAGGGAATCCGGGTCCTCCTTGTCCGGCTTCAACAATGTGCCGTTTACCGTCAGCTGCTTCCTTCCTCTGCCGGGGATATCGCTGCCGTTCCAGGTCAGCTTCTTCATTTTCACAATGCAGGAGCACATGGAAGGGTCAATGCGCAGCAGCCTGACATCTGCTCCCACCTTCACATCAATTGCAATATCCTTATCCGTCAGATAAGCATCTCTCACAAAGTAAGAGTGTTCCTCACCATAGCCCTCACCGCAATCCTCGTAAATCTGTACCCGGTTCACGTTGGCGGAATCGGGATAGGCCTCCAAGGCCTTCTGGGGCTGCCACATACGGTTGCCCAGTGCCACCCGCATCTGCTCCAGAGAAAAGTAATCCTCCACTACCTGATTCTGAAAATCCTGCTCTTCATCCAGCAAATCAGCTGCCGTCTGTCCGGAAATACCCAGCTCCTGCAGCAGTCTGTTCTTATCTATCTTCTGACTATACTCCGTCTCCTTCATGAAGTAGTGCATTGCCCTGTATGCCAGAAGCCTTGCATCGGTGGGTTTATCCACCGTCCACTCATAATCCAGCACCGTCCATTTCTCACCGGACACATACACATTGGAGAAAATCATATCGTAATCTGCAATAGGCTTCTCCTCACCGTAGCTGCTCTTTCTCACATATTCGCCGAACAAGCGGTAGAAGCCCTCCATATCGTCCTGCTGCAGGCAACGGTTCATCAATTCGGACAGCTGCGTTCCCTCCACATATTCCAGCTTAGCCGCCACACCCTCCGGCGTCTCCTCCAGCGTACAGCGGTTCATCTCCAGACCGCTATCCGCATACCGTTCCCTAAGCTTATCATACGCGGTTTCCAGGGCACGGATATGCTCCTTTGCCTCCGGGCTCATTGGATATTTGCGCACCTGCAGTTCCGCCCTGCCGTCCTCTGCGGTACCCTTTCGGATTTCCGTCTTGATGCGGTATTTCTCCCCGCGGTCATTGGAGTATTTGGTGAATTTCACATCAAAGCCTTCTCCCAAAACCACCATATAAGAATTGGAAAATACAGGAAAGAGTGCATCCTCCGCAATACCGTTGAAGGCATCGGACTCATCAAACAACAGCATTCTGTCCTTGTCGAAATTCCTGTAATTGCAGGTCAGCTCTCCCTTTTTGGGCAGATACTCATCCGAATAGACAGCGGACATAAATTTATAGTCGGGATAGGGGTAGTAGAAATGATAGCTTTCTGCTCCGCAGCTTTTGAAAATCCGCTCCAACCCGGTTCTCGAGAAGGTGCGCACCCCCTCATCCGCCTTATAATTCTCAATGCCTCCGAAGAAGGTTCCCACATGGTCCTCCCTGCAGCCGGCAAAATATTTCAAGCCTAATTTGTTCTCAATGGCAATCAGGATTCTTCCGCCGGGAGCCAAATGCTTCTGCAAAATCTTCAGAAAATCCTCAAAGGGAGTATGCCCTCCGATATAGCTTTGGGCATATTCGAATACCCCTATGAGACAGATATAGTCATAATCCGCATCCAAATCCTGCTCAATATCCTTGAAATTTCCTACATGTATGGTCACATTGTCACAGTCTGCGTGGCGATAGGCGTTAATCAGGCTTCGCTTCTTGGACAAATCCACACAAGTCACCTGCCCCGCCTTTCTCGACAGAGCCCCGGTGATGGCGCCGCAGCCGCTGCCCACCTCCAACACCTTTGCGGTCTTCTCCATGGGCACCCAGTCCACAATATTCTCTCTGATATGAGACAAATGATAGAGAAAGGGCCAACTGTTTCTCTCCTTGATAATACGCGTATATTCCTTTTCCGGGGTGTTCTTCACAGTCTCTAAAAGCTCATCCTCCACAGTGCCGTCACTATAGAAATCCTGTCCCGGATACCGGCTGTAATCCAAAGTTATCTTTCCGATTCTCTCCTGCATTCCCAACCATGCCTTTCCCTGTCTTAATTCACAAATTTCAAAATCTTAGCTTCCTTCTCCTCAGCGGCATCCCTCACCACGGTTTTGGAATCCATATCGTAGAAGCCCACGGTGTTTTTGTCCGAAACCACAGTGATATTGATGGCATCATATAATCTGTGATACACCTCGAAATGATTCCCGTTATAACCGGTTACACCGAAGGACAGCAGATATTCCCCGCCCTGCAGACTCATCTTCTGCGTGAAGGTAATCTCCTTTTTCTGACCGGGCTTGACACTGTCTAAGAAGGCCTTCTCTGCCATGGTGTTGGTTCCGGTAATCTCCGTTCCTCTGATATCCTTAAAGGAAACCGCAAAAATAGGGGCGGGAATATAGTCATTCACCTGCACCTTCATATGAACGGTAAACTCCGTCCCCTTCAGGATTGCGGTGCTTCGCACACCGTTTTCATCCGTCACATAGCACTCTGTAATCTCCGCCTGTCCGGTGCCGTACTCCTGCGTATCCGGGTTGATATTCTCCCTGACCTCCGAGGGAGCATTCTCACCATCACTCTCATACTGCCCCACAAGCACACGCTTAAAGGCATCTATCATCTCCTTGGGATTGCCCTCACCCAAGAGCTTACCCTTGTTTAACAGAAATACTCTGTCGCAGTACTTGCTGATGCTTCCCAAATCATGACTTACGAAAATAATGGTCTTACCCATTTTCTTAAACTCTTCAAATTTGTGGTAGCATTTTGCCTGGAAAAATACATCCCCCACGGACAATGCCTCATCCACAATCAGAATCTCCGGCTCTATGTTAATTGCCACCGCAAATGCCAGTCGGACGAACATACCGCTGGAATAGGTCTTCACCGGCTGATACACATAATCGCCGATATCCGCAAATTCCAGAATAGCCGGCAGCTTCTCATCGATTTCCTTCTCCGAATATCCCAGCATGGTACCGTTTAAATACACGTTTTCAATACCGTTATACTCCATATTAAAGCCCGCACCCAGCTCAAGCAGTGCGGAAATACGACCGTTCACGTTCACCTCTCCCGAGGTGGGACTGAGCACCCCTGTGATGATTTTTAAGAGAGTGGATTTGCCGGAGCCGTTGGTACCGATGATGCCCACGGTCTCTCCCTGATACACGCTCAAATCCACACCGTTTAACGCATAATAACGCTTATAGTTCTTCTTGAGCCCCAATGCATCATACATACGGTCCCGAAGCTTGTCGTATAATTTATATACTTTTACAATGTTTTTTACTTCTATTGCAATCTTTTTTTCCATATTTTCCTATTCCCATGTACAGATAACAGCATCCTTATAATAGTAATCCGCAAGTGCCCTATTCGCCTCATTGGTCGGGTCATCTGAGAGCTCTCCCACACTAATCAGCCACGGCCGGAAGCCGTAAGGACGCACCACCTTCTCCCCACCGGGCTCCTGTATATAGGCCATTCTGTCCAAATACTCCTGATAATAATTATAGGCCTCACCGGTGTGTACATAATGATACGCGCTGTAGGAGGAATACCAGGTCTCTCTGTGGGGATTTAAGGCAAAAACCGCCAGCATTGCACATCCCACCGCCGGATAAAACAGCCAGGAAACGCGTCCGTCAAACACCTGCTTTCCCTTCTTTTCCAAGCTACCGCGAAGCCAGCCCAGCCAATAAATCTCATTGACAATCAGCAATACCTGATAGGTCATTCTCGCAACATTCCACACTCTCGCCAGACCGGCATTTCCCAGGGTGAAAAGACTGGTGGTAAAGCCGGTAGCATACATACAGACAGACCACGCCAGCAGCAAGCCCGGAAGACGGAATCGAAAGGTGCATTTGCCAACCATCTGCCAAATGACGGGAGCCATCAGCACCAGCAGTGCCAGTCCCATCCATTCCGTGTATCTGCCCGCCTGTTTCGCAGCCTCCACAAAGGATTGTAAAATGGCATGAACGGGATCCAAGCCCCATCCGACATAAGCGGAAGCACGTACCGCATTGCCCGGTGCGGACACATTTAAGTAAAAGCAAACCGCATACGTAAGCATTGCAGGAATCAGAAGAAGCACTTTTCTCCTGTTCTTGTCAAACACACACACAGTACCCACGATGCTGACCAGCAGCACAGCTGCCTGCAGGGAGGTGACATAATTACTTCCTCCCACCAGCACGGCGCCCAATACCGTCCACAGCATCAGCAAAGCCTTGGCAACTGTTTTCTTTGCCGTGAGCAGACGGATGCAGCCTGCCACCAACAGCATACAAAAGGAATGCATGCCCACATAATGAACGCCGCCGTTGAACCAATAAAAGCCCTGCTGCGCATTATACATCAGCTCCACCAGCATAATCGCCGAGGCTGTCTGCAGAAAAAGGCAGGATTTCTTATCTCCGCCGAAAATATCAACAATGATTACTCTCATCAGCACCATGGTTGCAAACACCAGAAGCCCTATGAGGAACAAGGGCCCCAAAAAATACTTGTCATCACCCCACAAGCCGGGCATCAATGCCATGAAAAAGACAGAGGAGAAGGTTCCCTGATACGCATACCACTCCGTCTTGACGCAATACAGCACGCCCTCCAGAACAGACTTAAGATTCATGCCGTAGGTAAGGATAAAATTTCTGGTAAATTTCGCATAGGCATAATCGTCATACCAGGGTGTGGAGCAGAAGGAAATCCGCACAAGCGGCACCAGCAACAGCAGCAGAGCCGCCACCGCACCGCAAGCAATCAGACCGGTACCCGGTCTCCAATTTATCAACCTGAGACATCTGTTTTTCCACTTTTCCATTCCATCATTTCTCCTTGTTTCTCATCCTCTCCCTGCATCAGAGCACATCCGCAAAGTGAGGCTTCAGACGCTTGAAAATAATCGCGCCGATTCCGAACAGCACTGCAGTCACCACATAAAAGTACATCATGGAGAAAAAGTCCTCATAAAACCAGCTTTTCCCATAGATGGCATCCCGGTAGCCGTTCACGATATACACCAGAGGATTCAGCTTGAAAACAAGCTTCCAGCCGGCACTTAAGCTGTCCATATTCCACATAATCGGTGTTGCCCATATGCCAATCTGCAGAATAATGTTGATAATCTGGGACAGGTCCTTGAACAGAACCACCACCGAGCAGGTGGTGTAGCTCAGCGCCAGCACAAAGACAAACAGACAGGCGCTGTAATAAACCAGCTGAAGAGTATACACGCTGGGGTAATACCCATACACAGCTGCCACTACCAGCAATATCAACACAAAGAATACATGAATGAAGGTAGCCGCAATGGTTTTGATAATGGGAAGAATGCTAATCTTGAATACCACCTTTTTCACCAGATAATCATACTCTCTCAGCGCATTGGTGGCATTGGTCCATGCCTCATTAAAGTAAAACCAAGGCACCAGTCCCGCGGTCAGAAACAGCACAAACGGAATTTCTCCGCTGTCCCGCAGTCCTTCCCCGCCGGTTCCCATAATCTTATCAAACACAATATAGTACATAACTACTGTGATAACAGGCTGAACCAGCGCCCAGAGTGCGCCCATATAGGAGCCTGCATAGCGCTTCTTAAAGTCATTCTTGGAAAGCTTCCAAATCAGTCTTCTGTTCTGCCACAATTCCACCGGAAGCTGTGTGACTTTATCGTAGAGCCTGATAAAGATTCCGCAGGCAACCGCAATGACCGTGCAGGAAATGATTTTCTTAATCAGTTCCTCCTGAAGATTGGCATCCGGTCCTACATTCTGATGTATGATAATAATGGCAATCATCACAACACATACGGCCAATCCGATTGTGATTCCTATTTTCTTACTGATTTTCATATTGTTCCATTCCTTCGTTCCGATGCTTATTCATACCGGATATTCAAATCTACATTGCCCTTGATGCCATCCACACGTCCTTTGCTGGTATACTGCCACATCCGGTAATATCCCTGATACAGGGGTACACTGCGGTACTCGGCCAGCCAGGTCTCATACTGCTCCAATCTCCCGGTGTGCAGATTGTTGTTCAACCAGTTACGGCTTGCATAGACACCGGCTTCATAGCCCGCATTGGCAATGGTTCGGCAGAAGGCCTCGCAGACCAGCGTTCTGGTCTCAACATCCAGTCCGTCCGCTCTTCCTTCTCCTCCGGCACCCTCCGTATCTATGTAGATGGGATAATCCGTCTTATACTCCGAAATCAGTTGAAGTACTGCAGACGCCTCCTCCACGGCTTCCACCTCATTGGTGGCCTGGGTAAAGAAATACACACCGACCGGGATACCGGACGCTGCCGCTCCCTTCATATTGGTCTTGAAATAAGGGTCCTCCACCAGACTGCCTGTCACGGAACCACGGTAGCCTGCACGGATAATCGCGAACTCCACGCCGTCCGCCTTCACCTTATCCCAATCGATATCTCCGTTCCACTTCGAGACATCAATCCCCAGCTTCCGGTTGGCACCGGCAACCTGAAAGCCTTTGATTTCCGTTTTGTCGGCATCCTTTACGGCATCCTGTACCGCACTATCCTCGGCCTTTGCATCAATCTCCTCCTCGGTCTTAATCAAAAGAGAGATATCCTCAATTGCCAGATATTCCACCTTATCCTTGACACGGATTTTGGTCTCCGTAACAGGGACCTTGTAGCCCTCTATGGGAAGAAGCTCCACATAGTATTCTCCGGCATCCAGGTCACCGATATAGATGATGCCGTCCTTATCCAGATCCTTGTACTTCCCGAGACCGTCCAGCTGCACATAGAAGCCCTCTCCGGTCACAGGCGCACCCTCCCTGTCCACAATCTGAATTCTCAAATCCTTCTCCACGGAGGTCATCACCAGCTCCAAGCGGTTTGCCTGATTCTTTGCCGCCTCCAGAATAGGATTTACTTCCTCATCAAAAAAGGTAGGGTCATTCAGAAACGCAGACAAGTCCTGCGCCGGCACTTCACCTTCCGTCGGGGTCTCCCACGAAGGATTGATTCCGGAACCGGAGGGCTGCTGCGGGGTCTGATTGCTATAAATCACTATTACTGCCACCAGTAAAAGCATGGCCATGGAAGCCATAATCGCCATTCGACGCAACTTAGAGTCCATTTGCTACCTCAACCAAATATTTACCGTAATTCGTCTTCATCAGGGGCTCTGCCAAAGCCAGCAGCTGCTCCTTATCGATGAAGCCTCTCTTGTATGCAATCTCCTCGATACAGGAGATGTAAAGACCCTGTCTCTTCTGGAATGCAGCCACGAAATCCGCCGCATCCAACAGTGCGTCATGATTACCCGTATCCAGCCACGCAAAACCGCGTCCCAGAGTCTCCACCTGCAGGGTTCCCCGTTCCAAATACTCATTGTTGATGCTGGTTATCTCAATCTCTCCTCTGGCGGAGGGCTTCACATTCTTTGCGATTTCCACTACATCATGGTCGTAGAAATAAAGTCCCGGAACCGCATAATTACTCTTGGGATTCTCCGGCTTCTCCTCGATGGAAAGCGCCTTGCCGTTCTCATCGAATTCTACCACGCCATACTCTCTGGGGTCACGCACATAGTAACCGAAGATGGTGGCTCCGCCCTTTTCCTCCGTGCGCGCTGCCGCATTCTTAAGCACCTTGGAAAAGCTCTGTCCGTAGAAAATATTGTCGCCCAGCACCAATGCCACACTGTCATTTCCGATGAAATCCGCTCCGATGATGAAGGCATCTGCCAGTCCTCTGGGGTATTCCTGCACTGCGTAGGATATCTCCATGCCAAGCTGGCTTCCGTCTCCCAAAAGCTCCTGAAATACCGGCAAATCCCTGGGGGTGGAGATAATCAGAATCTCCTTGATTCCCGCCAGCATCAGGGTGGACAGCGGATAATAAATCATGGGCTTGTCATACACCGGCATAATCTGTTTTGAAATGGCCTTGGTTAAGGGATACAATCTGGTTCCCGAACCGCCTGCTAAAATAATTCCTTTCATATGCAACCTCTTTTCTGCGCATACCGCGCCAATTTTCCCTTTTTTTAAACGCACCAAAGGGATTCCCGCCTTTTAGCGGCAATCCCCCTGACAGCTTATTCTTTTCTATTTCTCATACATATCGGTGTAATACTTCTGGTAATCACCGCTTGTCACATTCTTCATCCAGTCCTCATTCTCGAAGAACCACTTGATGGTCTTCCTGATTCCTTCCTTGAACATGGTCTCCGGATACCAGCCAATCTCCGCCTTAATCTTGTCCGGCGCAATGGCGTATCTGCGGTCGTGTCCCTTTCTGTCCTCCACATAGGTAATCAGGTCTGTGCTCACCAGCTCCTTTCTGGGGTCGCCCTCCGGCAGCATCTCCTGCAGGGTCTCTATGATGATATGGATGATTTCGATATTCTGCTTCTCGTTGTGACCGCCCACATTGTAGGTCTCGAACAGTCTTCCCTTCTCCTGCACCATATCGATTGCCTTGGCATGGTCCTCCACGAACAGCCAGTCACGCACGTTCTTGCCGTCTCCGTATACAGGAAGCTTCTTGCCCTGCAGTGCATTGTTGATAATCAACGGAATCAGCTTCTCAGGGAACTGGTAGGGTCCGTAGTTGTTGGAGCAGTTGGTGATGTTGGCAGGGAACTTGTAGGTATCCATGTAAGCCTTCACCAGCATGTCCGAGCTTGCCTTACTTGCAGAGTAAGGGCTGTGGGGATCATAGGGTGTGGTCTCATAGAAGAATGCGTTCTCATCATCAGGGAGGGAGCCGTATACCTCATCCGTGGATACATGGAGGAATTTCTTGCCCTCCTTAAAGGTTCCGTCGGGCAATTCCCAGGCTGCCTTTGCACAGTTTAACATCACTGCGGTACCCAGCACGTTGGTCTGTACGAACACCTCCGGGTTGCGGATGCTTCTGTCCACATGGCTCTCCGCTGCGAAATGAACCACTCTGTCGATATCGTTCTCCGCAAAGATTCTGCTGATGGCCTCCTTATCACAGATATCAGCCTTCACGAAGGTATAGTTATCTCTATTCTCCACATCCTTTAAATTCTCCAGATTACCCGCATAGGTCAGGGCATCCACGTTGATGATGCGGATTTCGTTGTCATATTTCTTAAACATGTAATGAATGTAGTTGGAGCCGATAAAGCCGGCACCGCCTGTGACTAGGTATGTTCTCATGGTAATCTCCTTTTCTCAAAATGCCATACTTACGTTTAGTATACCATAAGCATGGCATTCATGGCTACAAATTATTGTAAATTTAGTATCCCAGATAGCTCTGGTTCAGGTCCACATCTCCGCTGATACCGCTGACCTTACCCTTGCTGGTGTACTGCCACATATCATATCTTCCCGTGTAGGTGGGTGCTGCCGCATACTGTGCCAGCCAGATTTTGTAGGCAGACAGCGACGCTGCATCCAGCTTGTCGTTCAACCATGTCTTGTTCGCATAAATGCCCGCCGTGTATCCGTTCCGCTGAATGGTCTCACAGAACGCCTTGCAGACTGCTGTTCTCGTAGCTTTATCTATCTTGTCCCCGCGGCCGCCGCTGGACTCCACATCCAAAAAGATCGGATAGGATATCCTGTAATTCTTAACCTGATCCAGCACGAAGGAGGCTTCCTCTACCGCTTCAATCTCATCCGTTGCCTGTGTGAAGAAATACACACCGACCTTCAGTCCCGCCTCCGTGGCGCCCTTGATATTGGCATCAAACTTCGGGTCTTCAATCAGACTGCCCTGGGAGGAGCCGCGATAGCCGCAGCGGATAATCACATAGGAAATACCGGAATTCTTCACTGCCTTCCAGTCGATGGTTCCGTTCCATTTCGACACATCGATACCCATGGCTCCCGAGCCTGTGACGAGACTTCCGTCACTTGCAAAATTATACTTTGCACCCTGGATGACCTGCTCACCGGTGACCTTCTCTCCGGTAGCCGTGAAATAATATACCTTGCCGTCAAGAGTCTGCCATCCTGTGTATTTCACGCTCCCCTTGATAAAGAATTTGTCTGCGGTATAGTAATCCGCATACACTGCCTCCCTGTAGGTACCGTTCTCCAGTACAAACAGCTGGGTTCCGTTTAAATCCTTCAGCTTATCCGTCCTATTATTCTTGGGATGTGTCATAACCTTCACAACGCAGGTTGCTTTGGTCAACTGATTATTCTCTGTGTATTGCACCGTGATGGTGGCTTCGCCCGCTGCCACACCGGTCACAGTCACAGCCGTACCGTTGACCGCCACCGTAGCCACACCTGTATTCGAGGACTCCGCAGTGATGGCCGCACCCGTAAGTGCATTCGTCACCTTGGCATTCAGCGTAACGGTTCCCTCCGTATAGACCTTCTCAGTAGTCTTATCCAGAGTAATCACAGGCATATCCAATACCGTGACCGTCATGGAGGTAGTGGCCGGCAGGCTCGCTCCCTCAGCATAATCAGCGGTTATCTGAATTGTGGCGGTTCCTGCAGCTACACCGGTCACGGTAAAATTACCGGCGCCATCCACCGCAGAGACAGTAGCCACAGCCGGATTGTTTGACGTTGCGCTGTATTTAAGCTGTTTACCCGTTGTATATCCGGCGGCAGACACCTGTGCAGCCGAGGCTGTCCCTCTGGTCAGACTCAGATTCGCCGGGGTGGCTGACAATGTGAACGCTGTATTGGGTGCATTGCCGTCTGTGACGGTGGGAGTCACAGCTGCCGTGCGCAGAATACGCTTCGCCATTGCCAGGGTGGCAGGATCCGGAATCATATTCTTGGAGACCTCCGTATAGGTCTCTGCCACAGCCGTACTTTCTACCCAATTTACTGTGTTCTCCAGCGTGGACTCTACCACCGTCTCATTTTTCTTGGTATCCTCCTTGGACACATCAATTTCCGATTCCTTTTTGACCTCGTTGCTGACATCAACCTTCTCGTAGGCAATATCCTTCTTAACCTCCACTGACTGCGCTTCGGCAGGGATGCTGTAGTTCTGATATTTCTCTCCTGCCAGCTCATTGACCTTCACCTGATATTTTCCGGAAGCAATGCCTTTTTTGTATATCACACCGTCCCTGTCGTCATCCTCCCAGGTCTCACTCTTTCCGTCCGGCTTGGTGATTGTGACGGAAAAGGGAACATTTGCAATCAGCTTACCCGTCTTCTTATTGGTGAACTTAATCTTTAAATCCTTCATAACGGAGGTCAGATTCAGTTTGACATCCACAGCGTTCTCATACGCAGCCTCATTGTATTCCTTCTGCTCTTCCTGCTGTTCCTCCTGCTGCTTCAGCAGTTCCGCAGCTTCTTTGCGTGCCGTTTCCGCATCCGCCACTGCCATCAGACCCTTCTCTCCAATCAGGTCAATGCCCTCCAGCCGGCTTCCCACGGTTGCCAGCTCAGAGCCCTTTTTCTCCGATGCTCTTCCTGCCAGATAGACGCCTCCCGTCACCACAGCCAAAAGCAACACCGCAATTCCGGTCACGGTAATCATCCGATCCATGAGCGCCATATCCATGAAGCCGCCCCACAGCATAGCGAAAAATCCCTCCCTGCGACGCGCCGGAGCCTTCTTCGATTGCCGCACTCCTGCAATCGGCTTCTCATATCGGACATCCCCGTCCGCATCGTACACTTCATCCTCTGCATAATACACGCCGTTTTCGTCTTCGTAGTACTCGCCGTTCTCATCTTCGTAGTACTCACCGTTCTCCTCAGCGTAGTACTCACCATTCACATCAGCGTAGTACCCGTCATTCTCATCCTCAGCATAGTACTCACCGTTCTCATCCTCAGCGTAGTATTCGCCATTCTCCTCAGCATAGTACTCACCGTTCCCATCCTCAGCGTAGTATTCGCCGCTCTCATC
>CAZPRB010000005.1:26442-28969 GCA_964588645.1 uncultured Acetatifactor sp.
CCTCAGCATAGTACTCACCGTTCCCATCCTCAGCGTAGTATTCGCCGCTCTCATCAGCATAGTACTCACCGTTCTCATCCTCAGCATAGTATTCGTCATTCTCATCTGCGTAGTCGTATTGCTCCGCCTCATCCCAGTCGAAATCGTTGTCGTATCCGTCCCGGCCATTATCAGGATTCTTTCTATTATTAAATATCTTCTTCATTCTGTTCCTTTCCAACAATAGCTTCTGCATAACACAGTTATAGCATAGTTTTCTTAACAATTCTGTAACATTATAGCATTGTAAATTGCTCTGTTCAATACATTCTCCCATTTCTTCATAATTTCTTAAACCTTTGCCCCTAATCTTAATTTTTATTAATAATGTGGACAATTTCCCCGCATAATAGTAAAATGTTAACTGTTCAAATAACAGAAAAAACAATTTTTCGGAGGTTCCATGAAAAATAATAATATCGAACAGCATCCTATTCCCGACCTTGAAATCATCGATTTGGAATCCGCGGGCACAAGCAACAGCAAGGATTGCGGTGACAACGCAATGCCTGACGAGGCACTGTCCGACGATGCGGAAGCCGGCAATGAGGCCGCTCCCCGAGGTCTGCGGTCCTTCCTGAATATCCACAGCATCCTGCTGTTGGTCTTTGTAGTCTTTGTCGTGTGTATTGTGGTGAAATTCAAAAACTGGGGGGTCCGCATAGATATATCCGACATTGAGCATGATGACTTCGGTACTTATCTGGATGTGCTGGACAGCATCGTTCCCCTGACGGATGCCGACGGCAAAATTGTGAAGACAGGCAAGGCCGATACCATCGTTGTGTTCGGCAATGCTCCTTTTACGGATGACCGGGATTCCGAGGACAGCTTAGCCAATCTCATCGAGCAGGCCACAGGTGCTACCGTGTATAACTGCTCCATCAGCAACAGCTATCTGGCATCCGTCATGCATACCTTTGACGACTCGACCTCTGCCATGGATGCCTACACCTTTTACTGGCTTGCCTGCCTGGCAGCACCGGCGGATATCAATAACCAATACTATGCACGTGCGGCAAAAGCGTTGGGCGAGAATACCCCTCCGGAAGCACAGGAGGTATACGACACCCTCACCTCACTGGACTTCAATGAGGTGGATGCTATCGCCATCATGTATGACGCTACCGATTATCTGATGGGGCACGCCATATATGACATTTCGAACCATACCAATATTCAACAGTTTACGGGAAATTTAGAGGCAGGAATTGAGGTTTTTCAGAATTATTATCCTCATATACGCATCCTTGTGATGTCCCCCACCTACGCCTATGCAATCAACGAAAACGGAGATTATGTCAACAGCGATATGTATGTGTACGGAGACACGGATGTATTATCCACCTATGTGATTAAGGAAAGGGATTCCTGCATTTACAGGAATGTTACCTTCATTGATAATCTCTACGGTACCATCACTGAGAACAATGCACAGGATTATTTGATTGACAACCTTCATCTGAATGTGGACGGCCGCAAGCTGGTGGCGCAGCGCTTTGCAGATGCATTGAACAAATATAACAAATAGACAGAGGATAAAGATGTCAGGGAAAACAAAATTACGCAAATTACAGATACGACACTGTTTCATAGCAGTTGTGCTTCTGCTTGCAGTGCTTCTTTGCCTGCCGATGCTGCCATCCGCAAGAGAGCGCAGAAATGACTTTGCACGCCTTGCAGCGGAGGAATATGACACTGTTTTTCTCTCCATGTTTTCCATAGATAACTACGACGAAAATGACTTTTATTATTTCCGTTTAAAGGACACCGTCAAGACCACCCACGAGCTTTCCGGCGCATTGGATTTGTATTCTTATATGAAAAAGATTACCGAAGGCGGTCAAAATGTCTCCACCGTATATCTTGGCGTGCGTCCGGACAAACTTGCTCCGGACAGGCTTCTCGCCATCACACGGGCATATCCGGGAATTCATTTTGAAGTGCTTCTCCCCTACCCCTCCATAGACTACTGGCGCGGGCTTTCAGACAGCAAACGCTCCAAGGTACTGGGAAGCTATCGCAGTCTGGCGGATGCTCTGCTGACGGAAGGAAATGTATCCGTATACTCCTTCCTGCAGGAATGGCTGATATGCAACCCTTCGAACTACGAGGACACCTTCCTCACCTGCACCTCAGCCTCTCAAACCATTTTCCTTAACTGTGATTTTCTCCATAATAACTACCTCACGTAAGACAATGTGGAGGAGCAGTTTGCGGAATTCTCCGAATTCCTCATCCGGGAAACCGAAGCTCCCACTGTCTACCCTGATTTATCCGACTGCAAAATCGTCTTCTTCGGCGACAGCGTCATCGGCAATTATACCGACAGTTGTTCCATCCCCGGGGTGGTTCATGGGCTGACGCAGGCTACCGTATACAACTGCGGTTACGGCGGCAACAGCGCCACGGTCACAGCCGAGAGTCCTATCACCTTACCGGGAATTGTGACTGCCTTTATTGACAGGGACCTGTCTCCCTTGCCTGC
>CAZPRB010000005.1:29069-65865 GCA_964588645.1 uncultured Acetatifactor sp.
CCTTACCGGGAATTGTGACTGCCTTTATTGACAGGGACCTGTCTCCCTTGCCTGCGGACAAACAGGTCTATGCCGGTGTGAGCGAGTATCTGGAGGATGCTACCCCCACCGAAAAATTATGCTTTGTCATCAATTACGGGCTGAACGATTATTTTTTTGGATGTCCCATCAACGGAGATACCCTCTATGACACCACAAGCTACTCCGGAGCCTTCCGCACTGCAATCGAAGCCCTGCAAAAGGCTTATCCGGAAGCACAGATTATCCTGATGACACCTAATTTCACTTCCTATTATAACAATGGTCAGAATCTGATGAGCGAAAAGGGCGGCGTGTTGACCGACTATGCGGATGCCATCCGTGCCCTGGGCGCTGAGTACGGTGTGGATGTTCTGGATAATTACACCGACCTGGGAATCGACGCCACGAACCACATGTTCTTCCTGGCAGACGGATGTCATCCCAATTTCCGGACCAGATTCATAATCGGCCGTCGGATTGCCCTTGCCATCCGGTAGCCGGACTAATAGCTCTCATAGACCACCATCTCTGCATCCCGGGCGATTTCACGCTTCTTTCCTTTAATCTTCATGTTTATTTTACTGTTGCGCTGCCGTATAGACAAGCTGTACGGTGCTGTCCTTGTAAATCACATATCCGTCCACCTGACCGAACCTTTCGAAATCATAGGTCTTCAGGCTGCCGTTCACCCGCTTATCCTCCGGCAGAATAATATACGCGCACCAGGCCTCCCTGGCAAGCTCCGCAAGCCTTTGCGCATCAATCTCCTCCGCTTCCATCTGATGATACAGCTCATTATCCTCCATCAAATCCCATCGCTCTACCGTGGCCTCACGGCCATAGGGCATACACACAACAGGAGAATATTGACGCACATACTGAACCATCTCCTTGGGGAAGACAGCCATAACCTCCCTGCCCTCCACCTTAATGGCATCACAAATGTCCACCACGGTCTGAGGAACATGATATATATTTTCTGCTTTTTGAAAAAGGGGATCCCGATACACAAAGCTTCCGGAGACCATAACCAGCCCCGCGGCTGCAAGTCCGAACAGAAGCCGCTTTTTTCCCTCCAGCCGCCCGCATATCCTCACGACTGTCAGCGCAAGCACGGCTGTAACCGGCAAAAGCCACAGCATACGATAATATATCTCATAATCGATATATTCACTCACCAGCCAGGCGACCCCGGGATTGAAGTATATGAGCAGCACCATGATGGGCATATACACAAACATGACACGGATGGATTTCCTTTTCTCCGTAAGTGCCAGATATAGGGTCGCCGCCAGATACCATATCACGATTAATCCCGTTCCCATATATGCGCCGAAGTACTCCTTCGCAATAGACCACATATACGTAAGCATATCACGCACATAAGCCCACATAGTCACTCTCCTTTAATGTATCACATACAAAATTGCCACAATCACACAGGGAAGACAGCATCCCGCCAGCGGAAGCAGAAAGCGCCACCTGCGATAGCTCACCGCAGCACACACTCCCGAGCAGCCCACCAGCATACAGACCAGCACCGTTCCAAGCGTGCTGCACAGACAAGCCGCAGTCAGGGTACACAGCATGCACATCCAATATGCAAAGGGGATTTTCTGCTTCTCCTGAAGCTTATCCATCAGGACTAACAAAAGCAAAATCAGCATAGGAAGCACGATGCCTGCCAGCGCAGCCTTGCCTTGCCGGCTTCGCTCCAGCAGAAAACGTTCCACCGTATAAATAGAAGAATTTCCAAACAGTATCAGCAGCTCTGCAAAAATCAGGAACAGGGGAAGCTGCTCCCTGTTGTGCGCAAGCAGTCTGCTTCCCAAAAGGTATATGACACCGTACGCCATGGTAATCATGACAGGCGGCAGGAAGACCTGCGCCACGCTGACCGCCGGAAGACCGGATATTCTCGCCAGAAACGCTATCCACACGGGAAACGGTGCCAGACCGTACCTGATTTCCATTTCCGTCGCCAGCCCCGTGTAGGCACTGACGCGATACATGGCATTTGAGCTCTCCGTCACAGTGGATATTGCCACATAAAAGGCATCATCTCCGTCCGCGTAGGCCAATCGGAAGCACTGCACCAGCTGAAGGAGCAGAAGCAGTACAAAAAGAATCCAAAGCAGATAATATGTCTTTGTCCTTTGGCTCTTCTCCTCCACAGGCTGCAGGGAAACCATTCCCCTTCTCCTTCTCCTCACACAGCAAAGCAGAGAGAGCAGAAGCAGCACCGCAGTGTATCCCAGAAACAGCCAGACTACCAAAGCAAAGCTTGCCTCCCTTAATATCAACGGGACGGCAATCACCTGAAATCCTGCCCAAAGAAGCATCTGACCGCTAATCCACTGAAACAGCAAATTCCTGATACGTCTGTCCGCACGAAGGAAAAGGCTTCCCACAACGGTAGGTATCACTAATAAGAAAATCCCCAAAATCAAAATCCGAATTGCCAACATACCTGCTCCCATCCGAAAAACTTCCTATTCTTCCCTCTCCTGCTCTTCCGTCATTTCTCTGTGACACAAAAGCAGCATCCCAAGCATCCACATCAGAGTGATTGCAACAGATTTCTTATAATCCATCATTCCCGCTCCCCGCAGGGTATAAACCAGCGTCAATACCCCAAAGGTACACAGGCACATAACTACAGATATCACAGCTCCCGCCCGGGGTGTCAAGACGGTCTCACCCGGTACACCCTTCCGGCAACCTTGCACCCTTCTCACCAGTCGGGCTGTCGCACATACCAGCCATCCCACTGCGCTGACCGAAAGTGCCGCCGTGAACCACCGGCATCCGTAATCCATATAATAGGCGGTAAGAACAGGGGTTTTCTCACGCATAATATCATAATTTCTGCCCGAGTAGGAATCATACGCCATACCGTTAAACTGCCTCTGCACCACCATGGGCGAGAACAGGTATCCCACCACATCCCAGGCAGTATTGTGCAGGATGGTATTCCTGTCAGCCTCCCACGCCTGTCCTGCCAAAGCCAGCAACAGCTCCCGGGAGCGCTCCTCACCATACGCTTCCTCCAGCTTTCTGCCAAGCACCTGCTCCACCTTATCGGCATAGCAGCTCACCTGCAAAGCATCCCCCGGAGTCAGACAGGACTTCACCTCCTCCGGCAGTGCATCATAATGATATCCGATGTATAGCCACGCACACCTGCCTGCCATAGCCAGCTGTGCACTCTTATGTGCTCTTCCGTAATATCCCTCCACCCGGGTCAGGCTGTTGACTCCGCCCAAAATCCCCATGAAGGCACACACCAGAACCACATAAGAAAAAATCCTTTTCCTATCCTTCCTCCATGCCCCTACAAGTCCGTACAGCAGCAGAAACAGCGGAGGTACTGCGCCAATCAACAAATAATCCGGCAAAAGCAGTGTGACGGCAACGAAACAACCAAGCACCTTAGCCAGCCGGGAGAAGCGAAGCAGCTCCCCGCTTCGAAACGCGGCGATGGCAAGCGCAAGCTCCAGAAGCAGAAAGGAGCTTACAAAAGAATCCGGAACAGCCGCGATATGACACTGCATCGCCATGGGAAATGTGAGCAGCACCAGGCTACCCCAAATCCTTCTAAGCCCTCTCTTCACTCCCACACTGCCCAACAGGATATCCGCTGCAAAGAAAGCGGTTCCCAGCTGCAACAGGTACAAAAAGCAGCGATAGGGGATAGGAAGCAAGCCCTCCATCCCCTTTGTTATCCGAATCAGTACCGGGTACAAAATCCCCTCGTACTCATCACATATTAAGGTCTCCGCAATTTCCTCACAGACCGGGGTCTCACCAAACCGTTGATACCCGGTAAAATTGCACACCAACCAGACCAAGCCCAGGACAATCTGTATACTAAACCCAATCAAAAGCATTCTGCCGGCTACGGCGAGAATTCCCTTCCTAGCTTTCTGCATAATCGACTCCCAAATCATTCACCGTAGAATTTCCTGACCACCTGACATATTTCGTCCACCTGCTCCAGTGTCAGACCGTAATACATGGGCAGACGCGCCAGACGCTCACTCTCCTTGGTCGTGAACCTGTCCTCTCCGTGAAAGCGCCCGTACTTTAAGCCGGCCGGCGCAGTGTGGAGGGGAATATAATGGAATACGGAATGAACGCCGTTCTCCTTCAAATAATCGATGAATTGCGTTCTCTCCTGAATATCCTTGGTCTTAACATAAAACATATGCGCATTGTGAACGCAGCCCTCCGGCACTGTGGGAAGCTCCAGCTTCCCTGCCTCTGCCAGGGGAGTCAGCAGCTCCCGATAGCGGTTCCAGCAGGCAAGTCTGGCATCATTAATCTCATCCGCCTTCTCCAGCTGTGCATACAGATATGCCGCATTCATATCGCTGGGCAGATAGGAGGAGCCCACATCAACCCAGGTGTATTTATCAATCTGACCTCTGTAGAATTTGCTGCGGTTCGTACCCTTCTCGCGGATAATCTCCGCCGCCTCCACGTCCTTACCGTCGCGAATCAAAAGAGCACCGCCCTCTCCCATGCTGTAGTTCTTTGTCTCATGGAAGCTGAAGCAGCCGAAATCGCCGATGGTACCCAGAGCCCTTCCCTTGTAGGAGGACATAATACCCTGAGCCGCATCCTCAATCACCACCAGCTTGTACCGTTTGGCAATCTCCATAATCGTATCCATCTCACAGGCTACGCCGGCATAATGAACCGGAACGATAGCTTTTGTCTTGTCTGTGATGGCAGCCTCAATCAGGCTCTCATCAATATTCATGGTATCCGGTCTGATATCCACGAACACCGGAACGGCACCGCGCAGTACAAACGCGTCTGCCGTGGACACAAAGGTATACGCAGGCATTATGACCTCGTCACCGGGCTGAATCTCCGCAAGCAATGCTGCCAGCTCCGTGGCATGGGTGCAGGAGGTGGTCAACAGACATTTGGTGGTGCCGGTTCTCTGCTCAATCCACTGATTACATTTCTTGGTGTAAGCGCCGTCACCGCATATTTTCTGATTTTCCACGCATTCCCTGATATAGGTCATCGCTGTATCTACATAAGGCGGAACATTAAAATTAATCATCTTTTCTCTCCTTTTATTTCGCGTCGCGCCTGTGCCATGCGCCAAGCACATTGCCCTCTACACGCTCCGTTACCTTTCCGATTATATACTTAGGTCTTCCCTTGACCTCCTCATAGATTCTGGCAAGATAATGACCTATAATCCCCAGGCTCAGCATCAAAAAACCACCCACAATCAATATCAGAAGAATGACTGTGGTAAAGCCCTCCACGGCGGTACCCGTCAGATATTTCACCATGGTCTGTATCGCAAGAATCACACTGAACAAAATCATCACCATACCCATTACCGTTATCAGCTGCAACGGCAGGGTACTGAAGGAGGTGGCATTGGAAACGGCATATTTCATCAGACTAAAGAAGGACCATTTACTCTCGCCGAACTGTCTCTCCTGCACCTCATATTCCACCGATTCCGTGCGGAAGCCCGCCCAGAAGGTCAACGCCCGGAAGAAGGTATTCCGCTCCGGCAGCTCCAGAAGCACATTTACCACCTTCCTGTCTAAAAGTTTAAAGTCCGAGGACGCATTCATATCCATCTTAATCAGCTTACTCATAAGCTTATAGAACAGACCCGCGGAAATCCTGTGCCAAAGGCTTTCCTTTCCACGGCTGCTCTTGATGCCTTCCACTACCTCTACGCCATCCTGCCACAGCTTCCACATCCGGGGAATCACGGAAGGGGGATGCTGCAAATCACAGTCCATCACCACCACGGCATCTCCGCAGGCCAATTCCAGCCCGGCGAAAATAGCTGCCTCCTTGCCGAAATTGCGGCTGAACTGCGCACCCTTGACATGGGAATTGGACGCCGCTTCTCTCTCTATCTCCTCATAGGTGCCGTCCACGGAGCCGTCGCTGATGAAAACCAGTTCATAGGGAATTCCGTTTTCCTCCAACACACCGGACAACACCTTCACTGTATTGGCAATATTCTGTTCCTCATTATAAGCCGGCAAAACAACCGATAAGAATGCCATTTGTCTTCCTCCGCTTAGTTTCTTTCTGTATTCTCCGTCTTCACATATAAAATGCCGTTCATCACCTTCATGGACTCCGGTCCCGGGAAGCTGTCCATCTCCATATACTCCCGGGAATAATAAACCTCCGACATAGCCTCCGGCTCCAAAATATTCAAGGTCGCACCCAGATAGTGCTGCATGAATTCCTTATAATTCCTGCCCGTATAAAGGAGGACATCTCCGTTGATTCCGATCATCTCATCGGTCACGGCACCAGTGATATCCGTTACAGGATACTCATCATCTCCCGGCACACCCACCATGGCAATGGGAATCCCCTGATAATACCCCGGCGTCTGTTCCATGCGGTCCAGCAGCCGCACACAATATGCATAAGTCTTTTCATACCGTTTCTGCAGATTGGAGTACGCGATGTTGTCCGTGACAATATAATTCCATATCAAAACCGCACCGGCACACAGCAGAACCCACTGCACAAGGGGCTTCCTCACTTCCTCCGCACAACGGTCGCAGAACGCCAGAAGCAGGATGGGATACACCACCCACTGATATCTCATCAACAGATGGTAGGTCACATTGGGAGAAATCAACAAAATAATATTTGTGGCAAGGGGCAAACCCAAAGCCAACAAAACCATTATAACGAAAAAGGCTGGATTCTTCCACCATTTTCTGCGAAAACATACGGCAATCATCACTCCCGCTGCCGCAGCTGCCAAAAGAAACAGCGCCACGTAGGAAAAAGCATTGTTGCACAACACATTGCCGTGAAGCGTAAACCGCAGGAAATCGGAGTACATCCCCCGAAGCGATGAGAGCAACCCGACGGAGGCTGCCGCATCACCGGCGGCCATACCGTTAATTCCCTGATAGGTATCCAGTTCCTTTCCCTGTATTTTTAATAACAGTTGTAATATAATCAGATACAATGCGCTGCCCAGCGCTCCCATGTATAGATAATTAAAAGTTGTTTTAACTTTTTCTTTTGTAGTTCCGCCATCCATCAGACAGCAGATTACGGAATAGATGCATAACAGAATGGCGAAGGGCAGATAGGACTGATAGGTCCCCAGACTGCAGGCAAGACAGATTGCACCTCCCACAAACCCATATCTGTATTTCTTTGTGAGAAGCACGGACAGCACAGCCAGCAAAAGTGCCACCATATAGCCATCCATGGTGAATACATATGCAAAGGTGGACGCCAGCGCGGGAAAGGTCACCAGCAGACCGCTGACCAGAACGATGCACCAGCTTTGCTTCAGCTCCAACAGCTCTGTCAACGCCGCTGCCGTACAGCCCAGAAGCAGCACACTCAGCAGTCCTATCAGCCACGGCAGACTGAAATAGGAGGATAAACCGCAGGCAATGGTCAGAAACCACCTGCCTGAGGTAATCATATTCTGGTCAAAATACATGCTGTCAAGTCCGTCGTGATTCGGCACATCATGAAGCATGGCCGGCATATGCACCAGCAGTCCCATCAGAACTGCCGTTCCAAAGGCCAGCTTCCACTCCTTCTTAAGAGTTGTTTTCATTTTCTCAATCATATCTGCAGGCGTTCCCATCCTCGTCACCTCTTCCATCCGACTAATGCTTCTCTATATAATCCGCTATTTTCTGTGCTATCAATTGCCGCCCCCACTCATTCGGATGCAGACCATCGTTGGTGCACAGTTCCCAATCACTCCATGCTTCATGGGGATACAGCTCATGGTAATTATCAATCACTTCCACGCCCATGGCTTCTGCCAGCTCAATTTCCGCATTCACATACTCCTCCAGCACTCCGCCGCCCAGATTGTACTCCTCACAGGTCAACCGGGGCGTAGCATAATAGGGATACCATGTGTAGGTGGGCGTCATCAGGATAATCCTCATATCCGGATATCGTTGTCGGAGCAGCTCCACCGCACTACGGATTGTACCGGTATACGTGTAGGTATCATAGGGATTCTCCTCATTTGCAATAGGTATCCCGGCGTGATAATCATTCACTCCGTGTGCAATCAGGAGAATATCCACCGAAGCAAAATCTATCTGCTCCATCTCATTGATGGTGTCTTCAAAATAATCTGTCATGCTCTCTCTGATCCGGGCCGCCTGCTGCGGACCGAAATCATCACTGACGATGGACCGCGACAGCGAAGCCATGGACATGCAATCATTCACACTAGCCGGGGAATTATTGGTCGCGATGTAACTCATAGTAGTACCGCCCAGCGCACCGTTAAATACCTCCTCGCCCAACAGTGCAGACAGCTGAGCCGACACAGAGGTCTCATCACGGCACTCCCCCAGAGCGCTGTCCCCCAGCATCACAATCCGCGGGGAAGTCTCTCCCTTATCTTGACCGGACTCACAAAATTCCGGCATCAGAAAAAGCACAAGCAACAACGCAGCTGCAACATTATATACACTTTTGCTGATATATTTTTTCTGCAAGGCGTTCTGCTCCTTTTCCGTCAATCATTTTCTTCTCGCTCATATGACAAGCCGTACGCAATTCCCGATTATCACAGTACTCTGCAAACAGCCCCGGCAGTCTCTCCATCACCGCCTGTCTCTCCAAATGATAGGCTCCCAAATAACCGGCTATTTCACATGTACCGATATACTCCGTTAAGGCCTCTTGATTCTTCGCATAGGAAAAACATAAAAAAGGGACTCCGATAGCTGCCAGTTCATAAATGGTGGTTCCTCCCGCAGTAATCGCCAGGTCACATTTTTGCATTAACCCAGCCATATTCTCTACATCATGATAAATATGAATTTCCGGGTAGGCCCTCTTCAATTCCTGCAATGCTTCCAAATGGGGATTGTACCTTCCCGACACCACATGGAAGCTGACTCCTTCGCACAAAATTTCTTTGAGAAGCTCCCCTGCTATATTATCTATATCTCCGCCGCCGGTGGTGATCAATACATCTGTTACCTTCTCCTGTACCTGATATGCCCGATTCAAAAACTGCTCTCTCACAGGCACATAATCACTTCCGATCAGACATATCGTCCCTGTACCTGCATAGAGATTGTGATATTTTTCTACATCAGCAAAGGCATTATAATTGATTACTGCATCTACAGGATATACGTGTTGCTGCATATCATCCAACAGGTACACCTTTCCGTATTTGCGCAAAGTATTCAAATAAGAGTCCGTCGCATAATAGCTGTCCACCAGAATGATATGATTCCGACTCGTCAGCTTTTCCCACCCGGTCAGCTCAGTCTCCATGTTCCTGTAATCCGTTCCCAGCACTTTTGCCTGAAAACCATGACTCCTCACAAGGTCTCCCGATGCTTCCTCCGCACACCAAAAACAGATTTCCTTTTTGCCGTCAAGCCTCTTTGCCAAAGCTTGTGCAATCGTCAGGCACCGCATCAGATGCCCTGCACCTATTTTTGCATTTCCGTCCGCACGAATAATGTACATTTGTGTTCTGTCTCCTATTCAAAATCCACCAAATCCCAGCTCATGGGCGTACCCGGTTTGGCATCCTTGCGGATTCTTTTGCCAAGCAATTCCTCATAATGCTTCGTATGCAGACCATAGGCAGGTCTCACCGAACGAAGATTCTCCGGTGTAAATACATCTCCCGCTTTCATATCCTGCGCTATGAACAAGGAGCGGGAATGCTCTCTTTCTCTTGCCGCCTTCGGCGTCAAATCATAAGTCACCTTGCCCAGTGCCTGTTCTATTTTGCGGATATTATCCACCATTTCTTTCAATTCCTCCGGTTCCATGGAAAAAGCAGAATCCGCACCGCCATCCGCCCTGCGAAGTGTTAAATGCTTCTCGATGACTTTTGCGCCCAAAGCAACTGCAGCTCCCGGCACAGCACTTCCCATAGTATGATCCGAAAGACCTGCTATACAATCAAAGGTATCCGCCATGGACGGAATCGTGCGCAGATTCACGTCCTCATAAGGTGCAGGGTATGCGGATGTACATTTCAGCAAAATGACATTATCATTGCCTGCCTCCTGACAGGTCTTCATCGCCAGTTCAATATCCGCCATCCGTGCAATGCCTGTAGCCAGAATAATGGGTTTTCCTAATTTCGCAATTTTCTTTAACAAAGGAATATCCGTGATTTCAAAGGATGCTATCTTATAGGCAGGCACATCCATCTCCTCCAGGAAATCCACTGCCGTAAAGTCAAAGGGCGAAGAGAAAAACTCCAATCCCATCTCCTCCGCAAGCTTCTTTAGCTTCGGCTGCCACTCCCAGGGGGTATATGCCGTTTCATACAGCTTGTGAAGCGTGGTCCCGTCCCACAAAGTACCCTGTGTAATCTGGAAACAGGGATCATCACAATCCAATGTAATGGTATCTGCCGTGTACGTCTGAATCTTAATGGCATCCGCACCGGCGTCCTTGGCTGCCTGCATAATTGCCACTGCTCTGTCAAAATCCATATTGTGATTGGCAGACATCTCCGCAATGATAAAGGCAGGTGAATTTTCACTGATAATATGTTTTCCGATTCTAATCTCCTTTTTCATGGCTTACCATTCCTTTACTCTATCCTTCAAAATCGATTCTTTCATATTTCTTGCTGTCACGCACACTGCTCCAAAGCTCAGCAGTCATACGCATAAAGGTAACGTCATAGAAGACGTCTTCCTTACACACATAGTTTTTCTTCTCTTCCACAATCTCACATCCGCAGAGCTTATGCAGAGCAATAACGCCCTGATTCAGTGAAAACACATCACTGTATACCGCTTTTTTATGAAGCTTAAGAAATACATAATCATACATGCTCATTTCCAGTGAAAGTGCTGTTTTCATACTACGCAGTCTCTTTTCGCCTACATAATATGCCCATCCCAGCTCACCTGTAGGATTTGTCAGGCCTGTCAGGTTAATCACTCCGGCAGGCTCCCCCTGCACTTCTATCAGCCAGTAACGGACATCCTCATTGGAACTGATGGATGCGAACCATTTCTTCTGTCCCTCCAAAGTAAGCTTCGGGTTGGTATTCATATATCTGGTAATCTCTTCCTTCATGCGCCAATGCATGATAGTCTCCAAATCAGCCTCCTGTATCGCTCGCAACACTACGCCCAACTCTCATTCCCTCCATAATTCATCGGACACCAATCCTTTTCGGGTAAACAATGCGGATTAACATCCTGCCTTCTCCAACAATTCCTTCACACTTACGATATCGACAGCTTCATCCAAAGGAATAGAAATACCTAATCTTTCTTCCAATTCCCCGATAATCATAACATGCGCCAGGGAATCCCATTCCTCCACATCTTCCATTTTGGTGTCCTCGCAAATCGTGCCGGGCTCCACCTTCAAAATCTCCTCCATCAATGCTATAATTGCCTCTTTCATCTGTCAATCTATCCTTTCCCGATTCCTCATTTCATTTCTTATTTCTCATGATTCTGCCGCATATCTGACTGCATGATCCCGCTTCTTTACAGAGGAAAGCTCTGCCTCATACAATACGCCACCCTGTGACATGTCTGCTATTTTCCTATAGCCCAGACTGTCATACAGAGCCGACACAGGTTTATTTTTGGCTGTGGGGACATAACTTGCGCGCAGTCTGTCATAACCGGCCTTCTTTAATTCCTGCTCCACATCCTCCACAATGGCATTTTCTATGTTCTTGCCCATGATGCGGCAGCTCATCGCAAATTCTTCTATCTCAGGTACTTCCCCTGACAAATTCACAATCACGACTGCCACAATTCCATTATCTCCGAAACGGTCTGTCACACGATACAGATATACTTTTTGTTTTTCATCAGTCAGCACCTTCTGCATTTCGGCCTGTGTGTAACGCTTCGTGGTTAAATTAAACTGATTCGTCTTGTTCACCAGCTGTGTCAAACGTTCTGCATTCGCAGCTGCATCCACTCTTTCCATAGTGATATTCAGCTGCTCCAGATAATCTTTAAAGTTTGCAGCACTTCCACGCAACTCATTTCTCTTCACATTGCTGATATATTGTGTGGTCTTCTCCCTATCTTCAGCAGTTACGACAGGCTTTGCGAAATATTCCCAGTAGATTGATGCCATGGTCTCCGCAAGCAGCTCTGTCTTGTCCGGGAAATCCGGCACTGCCACCTGAGGAAGCATATCCTTCACAAGCTGTCGCTCCGTCGCATTATCATCAAAGAAAACGAAAGAATCCAATCCCAGATTCAGCTCCTGCGAAATTGCTTCTATATTTATGTGTTTTGGTTCCCAGTTAACCTTCTGAATGGCAAAGCACTCCGGTCTGAGCACCATATGAGGATGTTCTGCCAGAATACCCTTCACATCTTCCTCGTTATTTTTGGATACAATGCCAAGCAGCACGCCCTGTTTTTGCATCTGCAGAAGCACTCTCTGCAGATTTTTGTATGCCAGACCGTTATGGTCTTCTGATAATACAATCGGCGTATGATCTGCTTCACCTGCCAGACCTCCCCACAGCGTATTATCCAGATCCAACAGCAACACCTTCTTCGGTATCACACGCTCCAAATTCACTTTTTGTAAAATACACTGACACAGCGATTGCTGTGCCTCACTGCTAAGCAGTATCTTTCCCATGTACCAGGTCTTTAAGGAAAACGCCTTCTTCTCACCAATTGCTTCTATGACGCTTCGATAAGGAAATATCCTTACGTTACCATGCTCCCTGCAAAGACGAAGCAGCCGTTCCTGCCAGATATGTTCCAGATTTAATTTCCGGCTTTTGTCAAATAAAACAGACAGCTCCACGCCCCACAGATAGGCATCAGAGATATAATAAATACACTCCTTGCGCAAAGCTCCCTCCAGCCGTTCAAACCAGTCGTCAATTCTGAACTTTGCCGCCTCTGTCTCCAAATCATGCTCCAATAGCTCCATCAAATCTTCAACGATGAATGTAATCTCCGGCGCAAAAGCATGATAGGAGGACGCCGGATTCATCAGCGTGCCCAGTTCATTGCCATAACCTTCTGCCTCATAGACCTCCACATCCTTTTGCAGCATGCGGATGACGAAATTCATATTTACATTCGAAAGCAGTGCAATTTTATTTGACATTGTTCACTCCTGTCTATCTTTCCTTCTTCTCTTTCATGATACGGTATTTCATCTCCGCAATCTCCCAATCCGTCTGATTGTCAATATCCTGCACCTCCAATTCAGAGATTACCATGGGCAGAATATTGCCAAGCATCAGCTTGCGATTATGCTTAAAGGCCTCCGTACGGAACACATAGAACTGACCTACATCATGATAATGCGGCTCCAAATCCTGGGAGCGGCTGTCCAAATACTGCGGATATTCAAATATCAGACGCTCTTCCTTTACTATCATAGCACGTTGCGGCGGATATGAAAAGGCAACCACAGGAATTAAAGTATCCGCATCACTCTCCGAAAGCCGCTCCACTGCGCACTTTAATTTCTCCGAAGTCACAAAAGGGGCAGTGGGGTAAATACAGCAGCCCAAATCAAAATGCTCTCCCCTCTTCTCATACTCCCCCAGCACCTCCAAAATCACATCGTTGGTGGTGGCATAATCATTGGAGGTCTCCCGGCTGCGGTAGAAAGGTACCTTGGCTCCGTATTTCTGTGCCACCTGCGCTATCTCTTCGTCATCCGTGGACACCATCACCTCATCAAAAGCTCCGCTTTCCAGCGCAGCCTCAACGGAGTATGCCAGGATGGGCTTTCCACAGAATTCCTTGATATTTTTGCGGGGAATACGCTTGCTGCCTCCCCTGGCGGTAATGATTGCTATCTTCTTCATCTCGTTTTTTCTTCTCTCACCTTTCCGCTATGTCTTTGCCGCACCAGAACCACAAGCACGCTTACGCATCCTATTACACTGATTGCTTCAGCCAAATGCCAATACCACATACCATCATAGGATACCTCTATCGTACCCTGAAAGCCCACAGGCAAGATGACCCTTACATCCGAATTGTCACCTTTTACCACCTGCAGCTTCCCGCCTGTTTCCTGTACTTTCGCCATATATCCCTTGTAATACAATAATGGGAATTCTATATAACAATTGTCCATATCCGCTTCCTTTTCCACCACAAGAGAGGCCTGCACCTGTAAGCCCTCTTTTTCATAAGCGGTAATCGCAACTCCCTCTCCTGCTACAGGAGCATGTGCATAGAAATGAGACAGCTCCGCCTCTAAAGGAAGATATTCCGCCCAAAGAACAGCAGAATGCCCCATAGCCTTCGGTGAATACAGACGGAGGGGACCCTCTTTGCTTAGGAGAATGTCATTGACCTGAAATGTTCCAAATACCAAAGAGACGACTGCGACTCCTATCAACACTGTTTTTCCCGATATAAAATCCCATTTTTCCCGTAGCATCTGCAAGCCCATGACGCAGGACACAAACACCATACAGGCGGTTGCCATGCCTGTCAGCCTCGTAGGGAACTGCAAGGTGCCCACCAAGGTAGCCGGCACTTGCCCCAAACTACTTAGAAAATCCCAGGGAAAATAACAAGTACTCATTCCCAGCATAATACAACCTACCAGCAAGGCAATATTGGCCGTTTTCCGTTCCCTCTTCTGCTGTCCGGTAAGCTCAGACCCTCTATATTTCCACAGGAAATAAATCCAGAACAGCAGACACAACAGCAAAGCGGCTCCTATACCAATGGGTTCCGCCTCCACCATGCCGTACTCGGTATATTGGGAGGAGGATCCCGCCGCCTGCAAGGTATAAAACAATTGTGCAAAGAAGACTCCTTTGTTTTGAATCATCACATTCGCATTATTTCCAAAATAAAACCGGTCTGAGCCCATCAAATCCAGAAACGGCACCAGAAACCATGCGTTAACGACCACCGTCATTCCTACTGTAGCAGCAAGCACCAGAAATGTATTTCTTCGAAAGGTCTTCTTCCACAAAATCAGACACAGCAAAACAACGCATACGCCTACCATTTCGCAGCTCAATACATGCGACTGAATAATACCGGAAAATCCAATCATCGGAATCACCCAGTTCCGTAAATATCCCTTCTCATCGGGATTCATAGTGTAGATGCGATAAAATCCCCACATCAGCAGCGGAAGAAAAATCATGGCTGTGTATTCACCCACCGCAGAACGATTGTATATACTATACAAACGATAGGGAGCCAATGTGTACAGCGCACAACCCAGCAAACCTATCTTGGAGTTGGAAAAGCACTTGGAGAAACTCAAATACGCAATCCCTGAGGTGGCCAAATTGACACAAATAACAAACAGCCGATAGGCACTGTTAATACTAAACCCAATCACCTGCAGCATAGCCGGCAACAGCAGAAACGTATCACAGTAAAAGACTGAGCTCGCATATCCATGTGCTGCCAGCCAGCCCGATTCTATTCTCGTAAAGAATTCTCCCCCGCATATATGTTCTGCCAGCATTTCCATTCTCATCAGATGGAACGACAAATCCGCACCGCAAATATTGTAATCAACCATAACAGGCAAGGATGCTATCAGGCCAAGTACAGGCACCCCGAAAATGACCGCCAGCTTTCCTGTGGCAACAGGATATTTTTGATTATACAAATACAGCATCACAACACTGTTTATCACCATACTGCCCAGAATCACACAGAAGATAAAAATCCGGCTTCCATCTGTTCCCTTGACAATCTCAACACCATGTATCGTAAAATCTGCTACCCCTTCGTCATTAATTTGCACTTTGAGGCCATCCACGTGATTCAGCAGATAAAAACGACATTCTCCTACGGAATATCCCCGGTATAGAGGAACCGTATTATATAACAAGACCTTGTCCCGGACATCTGCTAAAGACATCCCGAAACTGACCACATTGTCCTCACCTGTATCATAATAAAGCCTGGCCGTATAAACTCCCGCCGGCAAGGATACGCCTTCTTCCAAAAGTGTTGTGGTCTCTTCCGTACCAACTACAACTCCCGGCTTTTCAAACAATCCTGCAATACCGATGATCAATAGAAGGAGTTCAACACACAACAATATCCTACTTTTTCGATTTCTAAAGAACCCCGACCTTCTTAACACTTCTTTGTCTCCTTACTATCCACATTATTATCAAGACACACAATGTCACCACTGAAACCAATTCACACAATCTCCACGCAGAAGATTCCTGCATTATGACCTGGAGCTTTATTTGGCCCCACTCCTCTCCCGCATCCGGACGGACGAAGCTCCTCGTCAGAAGAAGACGCCCGGTCTGATACTGAGTTGTGGCAACGGAAACTGCTACCGTTATCAAAGAAACAATTTTGTACTGTTTCCCTTCCTTGCTTTCTGAAAGCTTTTGAAGCATCCGGCAGGCAATCACTATCAATCCACCGCAAGCCATAACTCCCCATTTGGCAGGCGATTGCAATAAGGCAAGCACAACGGAACACAGCATATTTTTGTTCTGCAGCAAATCCCATGGGAAGCTGTTGCTGCTGAGAATGGCCACAATTACTGTGACACACAACACTTTTTCACCCAAATCATCCCGGAATTTCTTTATAAATAAGCACCACAGATAAATAAGCAACAGAATTACTACCGCCGCTCCGCATCCCATCTCCTGAGCAGATACCGCACCTGTCTCCTCAAAATGCAGACAATCTCCTACAGAAGGAAATATACTGAGGTATTGTGCCAAATACACCCCGCTCATGCGGAAATTCTGACAAATTAACGATTGCACAGCCTCCGCATCACGCATCCGAAGCAGCATAGGAATCAGAAACCACGCATTGACAAACAACGTAGCGAACGCTGTTTTGACAACACAACAGACAGTCGTCCTACGCAGACTCCTCCTTCCCATACAGAAAAAAGTAATCACCATAACGCCGACTGCCACGAAAAAGAAGGTGGCAGAAGAAAGCAACAAAAGACTCAATCCCAAAGTCAACGTTCCCCAAACGCATCTATTATCCTTTTCCTCCCAAGAAGCTTTATAAAGCTCCGCCAGCCCCAAAATGACTATCGGCACAAAAGTCCACGCAACCGTCTCGCCCAGGTTGGCATTGACATACATATCACTGCAGCGATAAGGACACCATGTGTACAACATACTGCCAAGCATTCCAATATCTTTTCGGCCAAACATTTTGACAAAACAATACTTCGCAACAGCTGCTGTAGCCAGATTGATCAAGAACAAAAAGAGCTTATAAGAAAAACCCACTCCAAGCCCTGCCAGTCGGAACAAAGCGGGAACCAACAAAAACACATCCGCCTGAAAGGAAACAGCTCCATAGCCGTAATCTGCATTTGTCGTAGGTCCAACCCGAAGGGGGAATGTCATACCCAGTCCCTCCCTGAGTGCCTCTATGCGGCTTAAAGAAGCTTGCAGATTTGTGCCTGCCAATACATAATCGGTCATAAGCGGCACTGACACCATTCCGGCAATCAATAATAGCAGGACGATATTGATTTTATTCTTTTTCCAAAAATCTATCATTCTTACACCCTCTCTTTTTTTCGACTGCATGATGGTGTCCGAACACTGAAGCAGCCAACGCAACCGCCGAAAGCAGGGTCAGCATTTCTCCGGCTCTCCAGTACCGGGGACTCACAAATCGCACCTCTGCCATTCCCTCATATCCTGCGGGAATATCCACTGTTACCTCTCCATTTTCTCCCGGATAGCAGTTCAATTCTGTCCCATCAGACATATCATAGGCACGATATCCTTTGTAATACAATAACGCAAAAGCCGCCTTTCCCTCAAAGCTGCCGGAATTGACGAAATAGGCCTGTGCTCCCAATGATTTCTTCTTATATCGGGACACACTTATTTCTTCGGAGCATTTCGGGTCATGCGGGAGCAGCAGAGCAGCATTCGTTCCATAAGGCAGATACTCTGCACCGGAGATATATCCCGTACCCATTCCCTGCTCGTTATACACCTGTACTCCCGTCACATAATCTATCATTCTTTCCAAAAAGTAAATATTTCCAATCACCAGACACAGAACCATTGCGCCATAAAAACATGCCACCCGTTCCTTTGTCTCATTCTCCATGAAATACTTTGCTGCGATTCCTGCAACCACTGTCAGACACACATTTGCGATAGTCAAAAAACGATTCGGAAATTGAATGCTGGACACCAAAGTTGCACATATCCGGTTCAAAGCCTGAATCCTGTCCCACGGGAATACATTGAGACTTAACAGCATAGCTAAAACAGCAAAAGACGCCACTATTTTCCCAAGCTTCTTATCCTGGCCTTTTAGCTTTCCGGTAAACAAAAGATATGCGACAAAGGCAAGTGCTACAATCAGCACAATGCCCGGACCCATGGCGTCACTGTGATACATTCCACTCTCTTTAAACAGTACCGTTCCTCCATTTGAAAAATAAGTAAACAAGATATGAGCCGGATACAGACCTCTCTCTTGAATCGTGCGTGCCGACACATGATGAATCACAAAATCCCCTGTCAGCATATAATCCAAAAATGGTACAAGGAACCATGCACTCAGTAAAATGGTATAGATGACCGTTTTCGCCAAGACCAGAAAGGTCTGTGCACGAAATACCTTCTTCCACAACACAATGCACAACAAAACTGTAAAGAATCCAACCATCTCGCAAGTCAGCAGATGGGACTGCAATAACATAGTAAAGCCTATGGTAAGCGGAAGCCAGCTTCTCTTGTAGCTTTCCTCCCGGATATCTTGAGAAAAGATCCTATAGAAACCATAGACAATCAGCGGCAAAAACATAACACCAAAGCATTCTCCCCATGAACCGCAAGTATAGGTCTTATAGATTCGATAGACGGACAACGTATAAAGTGCACTGCAAAATACGCCGATATAAGGCTTCCCAAATATCTTTTTAAAACAAAAATATGCAATCAGGATTGTGGCGACCGTGACCAAAAGCATAAACAAACGATAGCTTGTGGTTACGGAAAAGCCAATAAGCCTAAACAGCGCAGCCACATACAGCACGGTTTCCCCATAAAAGATCGGCGAAGCATAACCATATCCCTGCTGCCATTCCGGTGAAATACGAATCGGAAACTGACCGTTCAAAATACCATCCTTAATGCCTTCCACACGCATCAGATGATAACCTAAATCTCCGCTGCTCCACATGTAATCCAGCATAAGAGGTATACTTGCAAAGAGCAGAACTACACCCAACAGAAACGTCACCGTTTTACTCTGTACCGAAATTGCATACAGCCTGTCATACTGCCTATATACCCAAATCAGATTCACCATGGTAATCAGGCAGAAAACCACAAAGAGACAAATACGATTCCACGCATTTGTCTGTTCAATGGTCAGTCCCTGCATTGCAAGGTTGCCTTCCCCGGCAGCAATAACTCGCACATTTAACTGCTCCGTATCCCGAAGCAGCCACATTTCCTCGTTGGTCTCATGCCAACCGGCATACAAAACTACAGAGTTGAAGCGGAGGCTTTTCTGTCCGATATCATCAGCTGTCACTTTCAGTACATATTTGCCATCCACATCGGTATCATAATATACTTTCACCCGATAGGTTCCTTTAGGCAGAGAAATCCCCTCAAACTCCCTCATATCTGCCGGATATCTATATACCGCATCTTTTCCGAACAGATTCACAATGCACACCAAAAGCAGAATCACCTCTGCCAGCAACAGAATACGGAATTTTTTGTCACCGCCTAAATTCATTGCTTTTATTTTCCCGAAGATCTCCATCTTCTCGCCTCCCACTACTTCCTCAGTTTCCGCCAAAGCTGCTTCAAACGATAATACCAAAAGAAAAGGAAATCCGATTTCCCCTGCATGGCAATCAGTCTCTGCTCCTCTGCGCCGGTCTGTGCCTTATAATACGGATTCTGCTCGAACCCGGGAAATCTCTCCGTCACACCCCTGCGAAGCTCCTTCACGAAGGCCAGCCGGGGATGGGGAACACCCTGCAAATAAGTAAACAGCGTAATCGCATAGTACAATTCCGTAAACCGATACTCTATCTCTCTATGATATTGCTCCAAAAAGCCTCTTTTCTTACACTCCTCATACATCAACACTGCTGCCGTCATACGGTCGCGGCACCGTTCCTCCGTAATGCTGTGCACCGTGGAGGCCTGATGCTGATAATAATAATACAAGGGCTCCTCCACTTTCTCAAAATGGGTAAAGTACAAAGACCACAGAGGTCCCGCACAATTATCCTCATAAAAGATACCCTCCGGAAAGCACAGTGCATTCTCCCGAAGCACACTGTGACGATATATCTTGATAACCATACTGCCGGAGCGCATCAAAAGCTTCCTGTGCTTCTCCTCATCCAGTATGCCTGTCTGTTCCAAGGAATTATTCTGTACAATCCTTCCCACCTGCATGGTGTGCTCCTGCACCAGATTGTAATCGCAGCCCACCATATCGGCTCCGGTCTCCTCCGCCTTCCCAAGAAGCTTCTCGTAAAAGTCCCGTGTCACCCAGTCGTCACTGTCGATAAAACCAATCCATTCTCCCTGCGCTACCCTCAGGCCTTCATTTTTGGCTCCGCCCTGACGTTTATTCACCGGATAGGAAAGTACCTTCACCAGACCGGGATACCGCCTGCCGTAATCCCGCAGGATATCCAATGAAGCATCCGTGGAGGCATCATCCACCGCAATAATCTCATAATCGGATGCGGGAAGGGTCTGTGCCACCAAGGAATCCATACAGTATTGTAATTTGCCGTCCGCTGCCATATTATAAACCGGAACTATGATACTCAGCTTCATGATAAACTCCCGCGCTCAATGGTTGCCTTGCCGTTCTCCACACGATACACAATATCGCACTTCTCAATCGTCTGCAGCCTGTGTGCAATGATAATCAAGGTTTTCTTTCCGTGCAGTCTGTTGATGGACTCCATAATGGCTGCCTCCGTGTCGTTGTCCAGAGCCGAGGTGGCCTCATCCAGAATCAATACCTCAGGATTGTTGTAAAGGGCTCTGGCAATACCGATACGCTGTCTCTGACCGCCGGATAAGCGGATACCCCGCTCACCGATACCGGTGTCAAGCCCCTCCGGCAGGGTTCTGATAAACTCATCCAGCTGTGCTTCCCTCAGCACCTCCCAGAGCTTCTCCTCATCAATCTTGTCCTCGGGCACTCCGAATGCCACATTCTTGCGGATGGTATCATCCAGCATGAAAATCATCTGGGGAATGTATCCGATATTCTTGAGCCACTTGCGGTAATGCTCCTTCACATTCATACCATCGGCGTAGATATTACCTGTCCGGGGCTCCAAAAGCCCCAGCAGAATATCCACTACCGTACTCTTACCCGCACCGGAGGTGCCTACGATACCCACAGAAGCCCCTATGGGAATGGTAAGATCCGCATGGTCGAAAATCAGCTTGTCGGAATTGGGATAGGCGTAGGTAATATCCTTCATCTCAATGAGCCTCTCCACGGGAAGCTTCTCCTCCTCATCCGTGGCAAAGGACATATCTACCTTCTCCCCGGTAATCTCATCCTGCAGATTATCGCTGACCCCCATGAAAAAAGGTTCAAAGTAGGCAATGGAGTTAATCTGATTGTTGATTCGGTTCACAGCCGGAAGCAATACAAAGGCTGCTGCCGCCAGGGTGCTGAGCACCTCCATCATATTTTCCGTGTCGGCACCGGAGGCAATCTGCACAATCATATAACCTATCATGGTGGCCACACAGACCGTCTCAATCAACAGCTTCGGGATATTGTTATACAGGCTGTAGCGCTGCACGGCATCCACATAGCCCTTGCCACACTCCCTGTATTCTGTCACGAAATATTGCTCCTTGCAGGATATTTTCACTTCCTTGATACCCTGAACCGTCTGGGAAATCCACTTGAACAAGCTGCTGTAGTAATCCTGATTGTCCTTTCCCGCCTGATACATAATGGGCTTTAACACCTTCTTGACCAAAAGCATGACTGCCGCCAGCACCACTGCCATCAGCATGGTCATAGTGCCGTTGGTGGCGAAGCAGAAGCTGATTACAAACAGAGACACCACGCCGTCCGACAGCAGCTGCAGCAGAGCCAGAATCAACGCATACATATTGTTGACATCAGAGGTAATGCTCCTCTGTACCACAGCCGTATCCGCATTCAGATAGAATTCATAGCCCCGTCTCAAATAGTTGCGCATCATGCGCTCCGAGGTGCGGAACTGGTTTGTATACACAAAGGCAAAGGTCAGCTTCTGCTGCACATACAGAAAAACATTCTTCACCACATACACCAAGACCAAAAGTGCCATCACCGTGATTGCAAAGCTCTCATAATTGTCATATCCCATCCAATTATAACACATTCTTGCAATGGTGCTGTTCATCACCGCCTCGGGGTCGATGACCACATTGACCACCTCCACCAGAAGCCCCACACCTGCGGTCTGCAGAAAGGCGCCGATTACCATCAGCACAATCAGCCCCACCATGGTTCTTTTCTGTTTGCCGTCCAACAAAAGATTGAGTTTCTTTAATATCTGCTTCATGCTGTTCCTTTCTGGATTTGTTCATTCTGTCGATGTATTTCCGGAGCCTCATAGGCATCCATGAAATCCGGACCCAGACGCACCGCCTCATCCGCAAAAGGGAGGTCCTTCATCTCCGTCAGCACTCCCACCACCTTTTGAAACCGAAGTCCCGGGAAAAACTGCAGCATTTCCATGGGAACCGTGGCATCGAACTGGGGATACTCCCCAAACAGGGTGCGATAATCCAGCTCATCTCTGGGATGTGGCTTCAAAAAGATAGTACCCTCCGGCTCGTACATCCGAATGATATCCCTGAAAATCCGCTCCCTGACCTCCATGGTACACAAGGGGTCCGTAAGAATCAGAATCTTGTCACCCACCTGACTGCTCTGTGCTATCTGGCGCTCCAGCTTCTCCTTGTCACGGATAAAGGCCTTCAGGATAAGCTCCTTGTCCGCTTCCGTCAGCCTGTCCACCAGCTCCTGTCTCGGCTGCTCAATATAGGCGGGACAGGGATACGAAATCGCAGAGATATCATTGACCTCCATATCCAGACAATATTTTCCGTATCCGTTCTGCACGAATATCAAATTACATTTCTTGGACAGAAAGGCCTTCAACCGGAAATTCCCCCTGTTGTCATATCTGGCCGCATCAAAGTTTTTCAGGCAGTTTAAGCCATCCTCCAGGGCATGATAGAAAATCCTGTTCTGATTCAGATAATATCCGATGGGGTCGGAGTCGCAGTACACATAGACATCCTTGTACTCCCGGAAATCCACCGGTACGAAGGGGGCCTCCAGCTTTGCATAAAGCCTTGTGAAACGAATCCTGTAGTACAGATTCCCCAGGAAATGTCCTGTTCCCTTACGCCATTTGGCAAGCTCCGGGAAGAAATCCTCCCTCTTCTCGTCAAAGTCAAGCACTGCCTCGAAGAGCCCCGTGCTCTCCACACGCTCCTTGAGCCTCTCAAAATCAATGGACATCCATGACAGCACCAGCGTCGCCCCGGGCTTCCATGCATCTCCCTGCTCTGCCCTGATTTTCAATTCCTTCAAAAATGTCACATACACATGATAATAGGTGTGACATACATAGATTCTAGCCTTCATAAGTATCCTTTTCGTCTGTTCCTTCAAAACATGCATCATATCATTTTACCACATTTTGACCGGGTAGTACATCTATAATTACTTGCCTTCCAATCAACTTTGCTAAACAGCCACGCCAGCAGAAACGGAGCCACGAATTTCTGACTAATATCTCTCATAGACCACCATGTCTGTATCGCGGGCAATTTCACGGTACCCCAGTTCAGTGCACATACCGTCAATCGTTCCGCCCGCAACGGTGGCAATATAACGGCTCTCAAGACTCTCCAAATTCGCAGTGATATAATCCGCCAGACAGCAGCTGATACCGAAGCCCTCCGGCAATTGATAGAGCTTCTGCCACTTGGTCATCACCCATCCTTCAGAGGTGATATCTCTCAACGTCCAGATGATTACATTGTCATAATTGGGTACATCCTCTTCCACCAGTTCCAAATGTTCTGCAAACACCTCTCCCCAGTATTCCACCTGCGCCACCGTTGCCTCATCCGCAAAGGGCACCTGATAATGATAGGGGTCCACTGCCTTATAGGAATAGAGATAGGCAAAGGTTGCTGCCACCAGCACCGCCTTCTTATAATATTTCGTTCTCATCATACTGATTACGAAAATTGCCGCAGCCATAAAAGTCAGCAGATGCCTGCTTCCCTCCGTCAGCTTGTACATAAGAAGCAGGGCAAACAGCATAGCCACAAAGGCAAATGCCATATGCGCTTCCACGGTGAGCCGGGTAAGCAATCCGGCAGGCTCCCTCTGCTTCTTTGCCGCTTTCCAATCCGCCAGACTCTGCCACAGCAAAATCCCCATAATTACAAGAAAGCCCAGAAAATATGCTCCCTCTGCCATTCCGCTTCTGAAACCCTCCACAGCATAAGCCAAAAAACCCTTTCCCATGTAGTACAAGGTCCCGAAGAGATTCCGGATGCCCGCTCCGATTCCCCGGGTAAAGAATGTAGTAATCCATTCCGTATAAAACAGAGGAGTGAAATATTCTGCCCCCAGATAGTGGTTAATCAACACATAAATTCCCATCACAGACAGAACTACCACACCGAAACCGACAAGTCCCTTCCACCGGCTCTTCCGAAACCAGAAATACCCCGGAAGCAGCATAAACAACAGCAAATAGGGGCGCATCAGTACCAGCATACCGGATAGACAGAACAAACACACCAGCTTGCCCGTCCTCTCCTTGGTCAGATAACTGTACACCAACCCCAAAAACATGATCAGCATACTAAAGCAGATAACCTCCGGCATGCCGGAAAGCATAAAACGTACAAAGGGAGTGTATAGACAGAATAGCAATGTAAGAATCCCCATCTGCTTCCAGCCGGGCTTCGCCAGCCATACAAACACAAACATTGCGACAGTCATCAGAACAATATTACACAAAATAGGGGACATGAGATTCCACCCGAACAAAAAGCCCCACAGCAGCCACGGCCACACTAAAACCGGGCTCCACGCCGCGAAGGAAAGCTTCAATGCATGACTCTCATTGAAGCCGAAATATCCCTGTGGATAGCCATACTCCAGAATCGCTTCCACCTGCTTGTAATAAAAAAGCTCATCGTTCCATTCACTGACCGGCAAGTATACCTGGCCGATTGTCTTTCCCTGCACCGCACAGCTGACCGCACAGCACAAGATGGGTAAAAGTGCTGCCAGTCCCGCCTTGATTGCAGTGAGATATCTGTTATCCTCTTTCCACCAATTTTTAAATTTATCCATACCGGTCTATATCCATTCCATCCTATTCATCATTTCAATTGCTCTTCTAAATTGATTCTCTCCCGGATGACATACTGGGGAGAATTGTTCAGACTGATGTAAATACGTCCCACATACTCACCAATCAGGCCCAGCATCAGCATAATCACACCGCCGAAGAATACCATGGCTGCCATGATGGCACTGAAGCCCATGGGTACAGCCGGATTCACCAGACGCTTGATGATGGTATAGATACCGTACAGGAAGCCCAGCGCCGCACTGCTGCCGCCCACTATGGTACCAATCCGCAGAGGCTTCACGGAGAAGGCTGTAAAGCCGTTGAACCAAAGTCCCAGAAGCTTCTTCAGGGTATAGCCTGAGTTGCCCTCTTCTCTTTCTCTGTGGCAGACCACCACATTGGTAATGTTCTTGGTGGCGCGAAGCACCAGACCGATGACATAGGGATAGGAATTCTCATAGCGGATCATATCCTCCACCACGAAGCTTCTCACTGCAAAATAGCTGGACACATACAGGGAAGCGGGCTTATCCAGCATCACTCTGGTCATCAGCTCATTCACCTTACTTCCCATATTGCGGAACGCAGAATGCTGCTTATGCTCATACTTTGCATAGACAGCATCATACCCCTCCTCCAGCTTGGCAAGGAGCTTATCCACCTCGTCCGCAGGGGTCTGTCCGTCATCATCCAGGCATACCACATAATCTCCGTCCGCATGGCGGAGTCCCGCCATCAGCGCCGCATGCTGTCCGAAATTCCTGGCAAAGCTAATCCCCCTGACCTGCCCGTTCTCCTCACAGAGTCTCCGGATAGCGGCAAGCGTACCGTCCGGGGAGCAGTCATTAATCAGGAAAATATCATATTCATATTGGGTCATCTGTTCCATTTTGTCCTTGATTTCCCCAACCACATGGGAAATGGTATGTTCGGAACGATAACAGGGAATCACAAAGCTTACTTTTTTCATATTTTCATCCTTTTTCATGCTATATTCACCGCAGCCATCCACACAATATCACGATAGGTACCGTTGATGCAGACATCATCCTTCAGGGTTCCTTCTCTCACAAAACCCGCCTTCTCATAGCTGCGAATGGCGGCAGCATTGTCCGATAATGCCCGCAGGTAGACTCTGTGCAGCTTCTCCTCCTCAAAGCAATACCGCAGCATCAGCTTCGCCGCAGCGGTTCCCACACCTCTGCCTCTGGCGGAGGCTTCTCCGATGAATATGCCGTACTCCGCCTTGCTGTGGTGCCTGTCGATATCCCGGATATACACCGAGCCCAGAGGAGTATCCGTGGCACTGTCACAGATAATCATCTGCACCACCTCACCGGTCTCCACCTTCGTCCGAATCCATTGCTCATGGCTCTCTTTTGTAAACAGCTCCTGATAGATAAAATTCCGGCGCACCGCGTCACTGTTTCTCCATGCCACTATCCGCTCCGTATCCTCTCCGGTCATGAAACGCAGGTAGATTCCTGCAGTCTCATCAAAATATTCTCTCATCACACTCTCGCCTCCAAGCATTCCCGTTCGTCCGGTCATGCCTCCGTTCTGTCCCGTCTCACCCGTACAAAACGGTATTCAAAGTCCTTTCTGTCCTTGGCCGCCATCACCTCTAAAATCATGCCGGCAAAGAAGGACTGGATTCCCGCAAGCACCATAAAGCCACAGATAATCAGGGTCGGGAATCTGGGCACCAGCCCCGTATGCAGATACTCTGCCACAATGGGAACCATCAAAAGCGCCGCCAGCACTATCAGAAACAGACACAGAGCGCCAAAGAACCGCATGGGTCTGTAATTCTTGTACAGCTGCAGCATCTTGCGGATGACACGCATACCGTCACTGTAGGTATTTAACTTGGACTCACTACCCTCCGGGCGGTCACGGTACTCCACAATGACATTTTCCACCTGCATATTGTAGTTCACCGCGTGGATGGTCATCTCCGTCTCTATCTCGAAGCCCTTGGAAAACACAGGAAAGGTCTTCACAAACTCATAGCCAAAGGCACGATACCCCGTCATAATATCCTTGATATCGGAATGGAACAGGCTGTTAATGCCCACTCTCATCAAACTGTTTCCAAAGTTGTGGAAGGGACGCTTGTTCTCCGTAAAGTAAGTGGAAGAAAGCCTGTCACCCACCACCATATCCGCATGATGGGTAAGCACCTTATCCACCATCTCCCGGGCACAATCCAACGGATAGGTATCGTCTCCGTCTATCATCAGATAGCATTCCGCATCAATTTCCCGGAACATCCTGCGGATGACATTTCCCTTTCCCTGCCGGTATTCATAACGCACCACTGCCCCCGCTGCTTCGGCAAGCTGTGCGGTACCATCCGTGGAATTGTTGTCATATACATACACAACAGCCTCAGGCAATGCTTCCCTTACATCCTGCACCACCTTAGTGATGGTCTGCGCCTCATTATAACAAGGAATCAAAACTGCTATTTTGTCCATTGTGAAAATCCTTTCTTCTTTATCCATGCATGAAATAGGTCTCTCCCTGCAGCAGTCTGGCAAAGAAATACACACCGCCTGCAAGCTGATAGGCCAACACTGCTCCGGCCACGAAAAACGCCGCCTTATACATCTTCCCGTGCTCCTTCTTCCGCCACCAGGAAAGCCACTTGGTGAAGCTGTATATCATCAGCAGGAAGATGGCAAAGCAATATCCCCAGAGGAAATTGCCGTCCCTGGAGCGTTTGCCTGTCTCCACCAGACAAAGTGCCTCCAGAAAGCCTACTCCCGCCATGCCCCACACAAACAGATACCGCTTGTCCTTCCAAAGCTCCTTGAGAGAGAACAGAAGCACCACCAGCGGAAAGGCAACAGAGCAAAGCACAGCCACCTTCGTCCTGTTGGCATGGAGCGAAAAGGTGTACCAGGGCTGAAAGATATAGCCGTTCCCCGTATCCGCGCCAAACAGCACCATATTCTGCCACAGCACCACAACACACGCCGGCAGAACCGTACTTCCCAGAAGGAAGACCTGTCGGAACCTGACCCCTCTGAACAAATCCATCAGCAGCTTCAGTGCCAGCACCGGGGCAAACACCGTCAGAAAGCTGGGCTTGATGCCGGTGCAAAGGAACAGCAGTCCTGCCGACACAAGCCATTGCTTCGCCGTCAGCTTCTCCCGATAGACCGGCACCACCTTCTCATAGCAGAGCATGCACGCCAATGCCGCAAGCTTCATGCACTGGTAGGTGGAATTGTGCCAGAGATTGCCGGACTGATAGCTCACATAGCGGTACTCTCCGGCAAAGGACCAATAAAACGCCATCACCAGATTCAGGGCAAGCGCAGCGGACAAGGTCAATACATCCGTCTTCTCCCGCTGCAAAAGCAGACATAACAGCCTGTCCGTCAACAGGATGCACAGCACCGTAACAATCGCCAGAAACGCGGCAATCAGGACCGTGCTGCCGCCGCCAAGCCAATGAAGGAGCTGATAGACATATGCGGTAAAACTGTAATACCAGCCATCCTCTATAATCATACTGATGTGATAGGGCAAATCCGACTGAAAATACCGGTTGTTATAATCCAGGGGCTGAATGGACTGCATATAGAACAGATACAGACATAGCACACCATATAACAGGAGGATTCCCCACAGAACGGGAACTCCGTATTTTGCTATTTTACTCTCCTTGCGGTCCACAACCGTCCTCCTTGTCATCCTTCTGATACAGATACAGAAGCAAACGGCATTCTCACGGAACCCGGGAATGCCGCCTTATCCTTCTTTCTTCTATCCTCTCTCTTACTCAACCGTCACGGATTTCGCCAGATTCCTGGGCTTATCCACATCCAATCCCTTGGCAACGGACACATAGTATGCGAACAGCTGCATGGGAATAACGGTCAGTGACGTCATAAACAAATCATCTGTCTTGGGCAGGTACACCGTGAAATCAGACACATCCTCCATGGTGTAATTGCCGTAGGAGGTGATGCCGAACACATATGCTCCGCGGCTCTTTACCTCCACAATGTTGCTGACGGTCTTGCCGTACAGCGCAGACTGGGTAGCCAGTGCCACCACCAGAATATTATCCTCAATCAGGGAGATGGTTCCGTGCTTCAACTCCCCTGCGGCATAGGCCTCAGAGTGAATATAGGAAATCTCCTTCAGTTTCAGAGAGCCCTCCATACATGCGGCATAGTCCAGGCCGCGTCCGATGAAGAATATGTCCTTCGCGGAGGCATATTTGTGGGCAAACCACTGAATACGTTCCTTCTCATTCAAAATGCGCGTAATCTTGTCGGGAAGACTTTCCAGCTCTCCCAACAGCTCATTGTATCTCTCTTCGGTAATCAGTCCCTTCGCCTCAGCCAATACCATACCAATCATATACAGCACTACCATCTGGGTGCTGTAGGCCTTGGTGGTGGCTACGGAAATCTCAGGACCTGCCCAGGTATAAATGCAGGAATCTGCCTCTCTGGCAATGGAGCTTCCCACCACGTTCACAATGCCAAGCACCTTGGCGCCTCTGTTCTGCGCCTCTCTGAGTGCAGCCAGAGAGTCTGCCGTCTCACCGGACTGACTGATGACAATGACAAGGGTATCCGGTGCAATAATCGGATCCCTGTAGCGGAATTCGGAGGCCAGCTCCACGGTTACCGGAATTCTGGTGAGCGTCTCCAGCACATACTTCACATTCACACCCACATGATATGCGGAGCCACAGCCCAAAATCACAATATTGCTGATCTTGCGCAGCTCCTCCTCACTCATGTCCAGCTCCTCCAACACAATCCTGCCGTCCTTGATGCGGGGATTGATGGTGTCATGAATGGCCTTGGGCTGCTCGTAAATCTCCTTCATCATGTAATGCTCAAAGCCTTCCTTCTCAGCAGCCTTGGCATCCCACTCGATATGATGCAGCTCCTTGGTAATCTCTTCCTGGTCAATATTGTAGAAGGACACAGAGTCCTCTGTCATCTTAACAATTTCCATGTTCTGGATATAATATACATCCCTGGTATACTCCAGAATGGCAGGCACATCAGAGGCAATGAAATTACCGGCATCGGACTGTCCTACAATCAGGGGACTATCCTTGCGGACCGCATAAATCTCTCCGGGTCTGTCGTTGAACAGGATTCCCAAAGCGTAGGAGCCGCGCACACGCATCATCACCTTGGTGATTGCCTCAAGGGGGTCACCGTTGTAATAATAGTGAAGCATATGAGCCACTACCTCCGTATCCGTCTGGGATACAAAGCTGGCGCCCTTCTTAATCATCTTCTCCTTCAGCTCCAGATAGTTCTCAATGATACCATTATGTACCACGGCAACGGATTTGTCATTGCTGACATGGGGATGTGCATTGGCTCCGGAGGGTTCCCCGTGGGTGGCCCATCTGGTATGTCCGATACCGCAATAGCCCTTCACCGCATCACCGTTGTTGGTCATATCCGCCAGCACGCTGAGACGCCCCTTCGCCTTGATTACCTCAATCTCACCCCGGGGATTTTCAATCGCGATTCCGGCAGAGTCATAGCCTCTGTACTCCAATTTCGCCAGACCGTTCAAAAGAATGGGAGCAGCCTCCCTTTTACCGATATATCCTACGATTCCACACATATTTTCTCTCCTTTTTACTGTTTATATTGCATAGCCCTTGGACTGAATCCGCTCCACAACATAGCTTACATATTTCCTGCAGGTCTCGTCATCGCCTGCCTCCACCATGACACGGATGAGAGGCTCGGTACCGCTCTCCCGGAAAAGGATGCGGCCGTCATCTCCCAGCTTCTGTGCCACTTCCTCCACAGCTGCCAGAATATCGGCATCCTCCTTCACCACGTTCTTGTCTGCCACACGGACATTCTCCAGCACCTGAGGATATACCTTGAAGGGTGCTGCCAGCTCGCTCAAGGGCTGCTTCTTCTCCAGCATGACCTCCATCATTTTAATCGCAGTCAGGATACCATCGCCGGTGGTGGCATACTTCTTGAAGATGATATGACCGGATTGCTCCCCGCCCAGACGGTAACCGTTCTTGGACATATTCTCATACACATACTTATCTCCCACTGCAGTCTTCTCATATTCGATATCCACAGCGTCCAGAGCCTTATACAAGCCGAAATTAGACATGACAGTGGTGACCACCTTATTGCCGAACAGCTTTCCGCGCTCCTTCATATAGCGACCGTAGATATAGATGATGGCATCTCCGTCCACCAGCTTGCCCTTCTCATCCACACACAGACATCTGTCGGCATCCCCGTCAAAGGCGAAGCCCACATCCAGTCCGTTCTCCACCACGAATTTCTGAAGACCTTCGATATGGGTGGAGCCGCTGTCCACATTGATATTCAGACCGTTGGGCTGATTGTTGATGACATAGGTCTTCGCACCCAGGGCATCAAACACACTCTTGGCAATCATCCAGGAGCTTCCGTTGGCGCAGTCCAGACCCACCTTCTTGTCCCGATAGGACCTGGTGGCAAGGGAAATCAGATAACCGATATATCTGTTGCGTCCCGCAGAATAATCCACGGTACAGCCGATATTCTCCCGCTCCGCATAGGGGACCTCCGGACAGGCTCCGTCCAGATACTCTTCAATCTTTAGGATGGTCTCTTCGTCCATCTTCTCACCATTGCTGTTGACCAGCTTGATACCATTGTCATAGAAGGGATTGTGGCTGGCCGAAATCATGATTCCGCAGTCAAAATCCTCCGTTCTCGCCACATAGGACACGCTGGGGGTGGTGGTGACATGCAAAAGATATACATCCGCGCCCGAAGCGGTGAGCCCGCCTACCAGGGCATACTCAAACATATAGGAGGAGCGCCTGGTATCCTTTCCGATGACCACCTTGCACTTTCCATTGTCCTGCTTGCTGCCGTAATACCAGCCCAGAAAGCGGCCAATCTTATAGGCATGCTCCGCTGTCAATGTGATATTGGCTTCCCCGCGGAAGCCGTCGGTTCCAAAATATTTTCCCATTTTGTATCTGTCCCTTTTCTGTATTATTTTTCAATGAACGATTCTATTGAGTATACTAAGAATCATACGATTTATTTCCTGTAATATGCCACTATCTTCTTCACCGCACGGATGACATCCTCCACGTCCTCATCCGTAAGTCCGTAATAAAGAGGAATGCTCATAATCTCCTCATAAAGCTTCTCCGCGTTGGGGCAGAGCCCCTTGGGATAGCCCAGCTTCTCATAATAGGAATGCCAATATACCGGGAGGTAATGCACCTGCGGGCAGGTGTTCTCCGCATACAGGGCATCGAAAAACTGCCTTCTGTCACAGGTAAGCTTCTCCGGATTCAGCCGCAGGATATAGAGATGTCTGGTGGTATCCGACTCCGGAAGCTCCTTCTGCACGATAAGCTCCGGCATATGGGCGAAGGCCTCATCATATCTCTTTACGATTTCCTTCCTGCGCTCCGAGAACCTTCCCAGCTTCTCCAGCTGACTGAGCAGCAGCGCCGCCTGGAAATCCGTCATGCGGTAATTATAGCCCAGCTCCACCTGCTCATTATACCACAACGCATCGGTGGGGTGTACCATTTCTTCCTGATTGCGGGTGATTCCGTGTGTACGAAGTCTGAGGAGTCTCCGATAGAGCTTCTCATCATTGGTGGTAACGGCTCCGCCCTCCCCGGCGGTAATGGTCTTCACCGGATGGAAGCTGAAGCAGGTCATGTCTGCAATACAGCCTATCGGGCGCCCCTTATACTTGGTCCCGATGGCATGTGCCGCGTCCTCAATCAATACCAGATTATGCTCTCTGCAAAGCTCCTGAATCTCATCCAGCTCCACCGCCTGACCTGTGTAATCCACCGCAACGATTGCCTTCGTAGCCGGAGTGATCCGCTGACGGATGGACTCGGGGTCAATATTGTAGGTCTCCGGATTAATGTCCGCGAACACCGGCTTCGCTCCGCAGTACAGCACACAGTTGGCGGAGGCTGCGAAGGTGATGGGACTGACAATCGCCTCGTCTCCCTCCTGCAGGCCGGCCGCCATGGCTGCCAAATGAAGTGCCGCTGTACCGTTACTTACCACAACCGCATATTTGGCGCCGGTGACCTCGCACAGCTTATGTTCCAACCGATTCACCCTGGGACCACATGTAATCAAATCACCCTTCAGAGTCTCCACTACTGCATCTATATCATCCTGCTCAATGCATTGTCTTCCGTAGTATATAGGCTTCTCCCTCACCGGAGTGCCTCCGAAGATAGCCAATTGTTCCATAATATACCATACCTTTCCGCCGCCTGCAGGTCACACTTTCGCAGGCGCTGATTTATACATACTACGCTGATTATACCACTATCACATGGGTGTTGTCGACAATTTATTGACTTGTTTCCATCTTTCTATTATAATAGAATTAGTCAAGACAAACAACGTAGATTAAGGAGGGGCACTTGCACAAATGAATCCTAGAGAATTGGATGTATTAAACATTTTATGGAAATCCGATGAGCCCATGATGGCTACCGATATCGTAAACGCCATGAGCGGACTTACCCAAAGTACCGTAACCGCTGTACTCAGGAAATTATTAAAGGACAATTTGGTGGAGGTCGTAGGCATCACACACAGCGGCAGAGTGTTGAGCCGTACCTATCGTCCTACAGAGCAGTCCCGCGACGTCATCCTGCAGGATTTCACAAGCTGCTATAACAGCTTCTGTGATGTAATCAATGAATCCTCATTATGCGCTGCCATTCTGACCACCAACAAGACTCCCGAAAAGGCAAAATCCGAAATTGCCAAATTAAAGGTTCTTCTGGCGGAATACGAGCAGAACAATTAATATAAAAATACAGGGAAGCGTCTTTCGGGGACGTTTCCCTCTTTTTTAACACAAAACAAACACAGGAGATATCCCATGCTTCAATATTCCTTTTCCTCTGTATACATGGCTGTCATCACCAGCAATATCCTGTTGATTCTGATCACTCTCCTGTTTCGGAATCACAAAATGATGATTAACATCGGCTATAAGCTGCTTGCGCTTTTTATAGTGCTTACCATACTGAGATTTGCGTTGCCCTTCGAGTTCTCCTTCACCACTCCCGTGTTTCTGGAGGAATTCCGCCACCTTTCCGGCACGATTTCCTTTCTGCAACACCGGATGACGGTTCGGGAGGGGATTACAATCTCTCCATGGAATTTATTTGAAATCATATGGCTTATCGGATTTGTGTTCAACCTGATTCATTACATCCGGATGCGTAGGAGAGCCGGATATTTTATTCTTACCAACAGTCTGGATGTGACCCGGGAGGAGCCCTACCGCTCTGCCATAGAACGAATCTGCAGGGAACGCGGCAAAAAGAATTCCTTTCATCTGCTGACGGTACAGGGACTCAACACCTTCATGATATATGGTGTTTTCGTTCCCCATATCCTGATTCCGGAAAATGTGGAGTTGTCGGAAGAGAAATGGTATTACGTCCTATCCCACGAGGCATCCCACCATTTTCATCACGACCTTCTGATTAAGGCCCTGACCAAATTCATCACAATGATTTACTGGTGGAATCCTGCCAGCTATATCTTGAACAAGCAGGTAGACGTGATTCTGGAGATGCGCGTAGATAATATTGTAGCAGCATACAGCAAAGAGACAATCACCAAATATCTGCACTGCCTTACAGAGCTTGGAGAGGTTGCCACACGGCAGAATATGATACCCGAGGCGGTAACCATGTCCCTTATGACAGGGGAGGATTCTGCCTTGGTGAACCGCTACCATATGCTTCTCTCCGTCGGCGAAAAGAAAAACCCTGTCATAAATATCCTTTTGTTCCTGTTATTCATCAGTATTTATGCAGCTTCCCATTTCGTAATCTTTGAGGCATACTATGTCACCCCGGAGGTTGCCGAGACCTCCATCCGGTCGACCGACGACAACACCCATGCCATCCTCAAGGAGGACGGCACCTATGATATCTACTTTGAAGGCTACTTTATCGAAAATACGGATTCCTTGGAATACTATCCGGAGGATATACCACTTTATCAGCCTGACTGATTTCTGAGCCTACCTGAACCTCAATGACACTCATATCAGAATCGGCAATCAAGGTATGCTTACAGCCTGCAGCTACACTTACCACATCACCGGGGCACACCACCTTCTCCACCCCATCTACGATGGTTCTGCCGGTACCCTCCACCACAGTCCAGACCTCATCTCGAAGTTCATGGCTATGATACTTCATCTGATTTCCGGCACGCAGAATTACCTTAATTGTCATGGAATTGGCCTGTGCATCGATAACGGTATAGGTTCCCCAGGACTTCTCCGCATATCGCACATCCTCACTAATCTTCTCCACATAGGATTTCATATAGCTGCTCTGCTCTTTGTCAGCCACTAAAATGCCGTCACAGCTGGCTGCAATGACCATATCCTTGCAGCCCATGCAGAGGATAGGAATATCCAGCTCATTGATAACATTGACATTGCTGCAGGTATCATCCAGAGTGACATTCCCTTTGGTGACGTCCGCCATCACCTCCGCCATCATATTCCAGGTTCCCACGTCCTTCCAGTCGCCTCCGAAACGAAGCACCTGAATACTGGGTTCCTTCTCCACCACAGCATAATCAAAGCTTATCTTCTCCAAGGTATCGTATTTCCCGAACAAATCACGATAATCCGTAAAATCAAGCATACTATGTGCTTTGTCAATCAGATATCCTAATTGAAATGCAAATACACCGGCATTCCACAACGCACCTTGAGCAATATACTGTTCAGCAGTAGCAGCATCCGGCTTCTCCTTGAATTCCTTCACATCGCTGACCCTATCAGCGGTCTCAGGGATGATGTAACCATACTTCTCACTGGGATAGGTAGGTTCAATCCCCATCAGCGTAATGTTCGCATGCTTCCGGGCGACCAGTTCACTCAATTTCATGACACATTCATAATATGCAATGGTGACATAAGGGTCAACGGGACATACCGCCACACATTCCTCCCTACTCAAGCCCTTCTCATAATGGAGATATGCAGCGGCTAGAGCAATGGCAGGGAACGTATCTCTTCTGCAAGGCTCCACACACACGGACACCTTATCTCCCAGCTGGTTGCGGATAGCACTGACCTGAGACATGCCGGTGGCAATGGTAACTGTTGCATCCGCATCTACCGTAGTAATCTGACGATATACACGCTGTACCATGGACTCATACTCATCGTTCTCATCCTTAAATAGTTTGATAAACTGCTTACTTCTGATATCATTTGACAGTGGCCAGAGACGTTTGCCGCTTCCACCGGAAAGCAGAATGATATTCATGAAATATCCTCCTTATGCAAGTGCCGCTTTAGCCAAGGCTTCTCTCTTAGCCAACGCCCTGTCGTGCTTCGCCATAATCTCTACCAATTCCTCATA
>CAZPRB010000005.1:65965-68076 GCA_964588645.1 uncultured Acetatifactor sp.
GTATCATGCTGAAGAATCATCCACATACACTCTACATAATCCTTGGCATAACCCCAGTCACGCAAGGAATCCATGTTTCCCAGCTCCAGATGGTCCTGTAAGTCCTCCGCAATTCTGCCGGCCGCCAGGGTAATCTTACGTGTGACAAAATTCTCACCACGTCTCTCAGACTCATGATTAAACAAAATGCCATTGACCGCAAACATACCATATGCCTCACGATACTCCTTGGTAATCCAGAAGCCATACTGCTTTGCAACTGCATAGGGACTGTAGGGATGGAAGGGCGTAGTCTCTCTCTGCGGAACCTCCTCCACCTTACCATACAATTCAGAAGTAGATGCCTGATAAAACTTCGTCTTCTTCGTCAATCCCAAAATTCTGATGGCTTCCAAAATTCTAAGTACACCGATAGCATCTACATCGCCGGAATACTCGGGCACATCAAAAGACACCTGCACATGAGACTGTGCCGCCAAATTGTATATTTCGTCCGGCTGAACCTTAGCAATGATATTCATCAGGGAAGAGGTATCGGACAAATCACCATCATGAAGCGTAATCGCTCTCTGTTCAATCAAATGATCGATTCTTGCCGTATTCGAAATAGAGGCACGTCTGGTAATCCCATGCACCTCGTACCCCTTCTCCAACAAAAACTCTGCCAAATAGGAACCATCCTGTCCCGTAATACCTGTAATTAACGCTTTTCTCATATTTTCCTCTGCTTTCTGCATTATATTTACTTTCACGAACATCCTTATAGTATACCAACTTCACCTACTTTTTAAGAGGATATTTTGCCATTAATTAGCATAATATTGACTTTTTCGCGCAGTTTTCATATGATAACTATATAGGAATACATAACCTCGAACAAAAACAAAATAAGGAGCGACTTATGAATCACTCGCTATTTCACGGAAATCTGGTTTCCTCAAATCGAATCATTTACACACCCTCCCCCTTTGCCAAGGCTAACCTGCTGCATTTACAGGAGATTGGACAATTACAGGCACAAAAGCCTCATACCAGTCAACGAGCCAATCTCCCCTCCTATCTCTTCTTTGTGGTGGAATCCGGCTCCGGTGCCTTGCGGTATCATGGAACGGATTACTCCTTGCAGCAGGGAGATTGCGTTTTTCTAAACTGCACGCTACCCTATTCCCATTGCTCCTCGGAGGATTTGTGGGCGTTAAAATGGGTGCACTTCTATGGGGCAAATATCAATGGTATCTATGAGAAATATTTACAAGACGGCGGACAACCTGTTTTTACCTCCCGTAATATCGCAAAATATAATTTTCTTATGGAGGAACTGTTTACGATTGCTTCTTCTGAGGATTCCGTGAAGGATATGAGAATCAATGAGAAATTATCCGCGCTCCTCACCCTACTGATGACAGAGAGCAATTCCTCCGGCTCCGGACACCTTCGGGCAGGAGGCAGACGTGACCTTTCGGAAATCAGAACTTATCTGACACAAAACTACGCACACAAAATCACATTGGATGCTTTATCAGATAAGTTCTACCTGAATAAATTCTACATGACAAGACTGTTTAAGGAGCAATTTGGTGTTTCCATCAACACCTATCTGTTGCAGACCCGCATCACACACGCCAAGCAGCTCCTGCGCTTCAGCGATTTATCCATTGAAAAAATCAGTCAGGAGTGCGGCATGAATGATGCGAATTATTTCTCAAGAATGTTTAAAAAGATAGAAGGTGTCGCACCGGGGGAATACAGAAAGAGATGGTAAGCTCTCACTTAATCCATCTCCTTCTATGTTCTACCGAATTACCCTAAACAGGAACCGGTTGTAACTCTTTCAATTTCCGCACTTCCGTATCCAGATAGTTCACTCTAAGACACAATCTTTCTTTTTCCCTATCCGATTCCAATGCTCTATCAAGTTTTCTATCTAAATCCAAATGTCCCTCTGCTACACGCATAATACCGGGACGTACGTCATTCTCAATCGTGAGTTCTACACACCTCAAACGTTTATCCATGGCCGATACTTGTTCCGTCAATTTTCCCACATTTTCTACCAAACTATGTACATTGCCCTCAAGGCTATCCACTCGGCCTTCCAATCTCTTCATGCC
>CAZPRB010000006.1:0-28203 GCA_964588645.1 uncultured Acetatifactor sp.
CATTTCAAGTAATAGACCGATTTTCGGAGGATATTGATATTACCTTTACAGAACAACGAATTTGGCTATCCGTTGGAGTAATTTTATAGTAATTTCTTTTTTATATGTTTAAAATAATTCTTTTTAAAATCTCTGATATTATCAAAGAATTCCATTTCTGAACGGCTAAATGAATTGGTATCAGCCTTTTCGGCAAGAAGCTCCATCGTACAAATAAGGTCAGCAATTTGGAATAACTTATAATCCACAGGCTTCACTTTGCGGAATTCTACATGGGTATATAACGTACTGAATACCGATGTAAGAATTTTAGTTAGCTCAATTTGTCCATTGTCATAGTAGATAATAACTTTGTCAAAGCTATTCCAAAAGCCTTCATTGTTTCGCAGTACATCAGCCAGAGCTTTTGATACTTTTGAAGTCATTGTAATAACATCCGGACACTCACTTTTCTTTATTTTGATGCAGGAATATTGAAAATCAAGTCTACGGGCAAAGTTGAACAGGGCATTGAATAGGCGTTTTCGTTCCACTACTAAATCGTTAGCATATACGGATTCACGTCTTATCAGGGGACCTGTGTGGATAGCGTGATGTTGGTATCCTAGATTGGATAAATGAGTATCAAAGACCTTTATATTTTCAGTTATATCAATATTCTGATTATGTAATATCATAGAAACCAAGTAGTAGGGAGCATGTGATTCATAAGGACCAAAGTCTCCGGACTCGTCTATGAATACGCTAAGTATCTTTTCTGACATACAATCATCCTTTGGTAATATTTTTGAGTATGAAAATGGCGGGGAAATTCCCCGCCGCTCGGTGGACCAGGGTCTTTCGACCAGCCCAAAATCAACCACCGTTGATTTATTATATGATAATTATAAGCGAATTATGCAGGAATGTCAATTACCATCCCTTGTTCGATATTCATGGAGGGGCATTTGAGACAGCTGTAATGAATTATTTTTACCCTGAATTTGTAGATTTACAGTTGGCAAGAACATTGGAATTATCATCGCTTACCATGTCTGGCTTGCAAAAATGGCTGGAAGGTGGAGAAACAACAAAGGCAATTGTTCCGCTTGGTTATGCTGGCAATCCGGCAGGATGCGATGCTGTTGGTAAGCATGTAAAAGATATGATTGCATTGCAGGTATCAGATATTGCAAGAAGGATTATGAGAATCTGAGACAAACTTTGAAAATTGATATTGATGACGTAATAGTACGATGTGCAATAGAGACACTCTACAATTTGGCTTTCTACCCCAAAAGTATGGTTATGATTTTCTGAAAATAATGAAAGATATAAATGGCGAAGATTCAACAGTTTATGTAAGGCGTTTGAAGAACCAATAATCCTCTTGACAAAATGCTCTACATAATGTAGATTATAATTAATCTACGTGTTGTAGAGTGATATGTGCAAGTATCATATAGCGGCAGGAGGATGGAAATGAGCGATAAGAAAATGGGTTTACTGGAGTCTAAATTTGCGGATTTCATTTGGAATAACGAGCCAATTACTTCAGGACAACTGGTGAAGATGGCAGAGAAAGAATTGAGTTGGAAATCAACCACCTCTTATACTGTGCTGAAGCGTTTGTGTGAGCGGGGCATCTTTCAGAATCAGGGTAGTGTGGTGACATCCCTGATTTCCAGAGAGGAGTTTTATGCTCTTCAAAGTGAGAGATTTGTAGAGGAAACCTTTGATGGGTCACTTCCTGCATTTCTGGCAGCGTTTGGCTCCAGAAAGAAAATGTCGGACGCAGAGGTAGAGGATTTAAAGAAAATCATTGATGGTTTTAGGAGGTAACGGTATGAGCTTCGATACATTTCTTCCGAAATTATTGAATATGAGTCTTACCGGAACTATCGCAATTCTTTGTGTATTGCTGCTTCGTCTGCTGTTAAAAAGGGTACCAAAAGGTATAACCTATGCACTGTGGGCTGTGGTATTATTCCGGCTGCTTTGTCCGGTATCTGTTACTTCCGGCTTATCCCTTTTTGGACTGCTGGATGCACCCTCTACAAGTACTGTTACCGGAACAAACAGCATGGAGTACATCCCGGAAAATATTGTGCAAATGGAGTTATCGGATGTGACAACGCCGGCTCCGGGTGTGAGCAACACGATGAATGATACATTGCCTCAGGGGCACGAGCAGTTGGCGACGGATTCTTTGGATACGCCTGTGGCAATCGGAGACCATGTGACTAGCGGAAACTATGTAACCGTCGGGAACTATGTAACCATCGGAACCTATGTGTGGCTCCTTGGTGTAATGGCTATGACCGCATACAGTATAATTTCTTATGTCAGACTGAAAAGAAAACTGTTTATTGTATCGCCGCTACAGGACAATATATGGCTTGCAGATGAAATTACCACACCCTTTGTAATGGGATTGATTCGCCCTAAGATTTATCTGCCGTCTGATACAAAAGAACATCAGATGCCTTATCTGATTCTCCATGAAAAGCATCACATTCGTCGTGGTGACCATATTTTCAAAGCGTTGGCATTTTTGGCGCTTTGCATCCATTGGTTTAATCCCTTGGTCTGGGTGGCATTTATCTATGCCGCCAAGGATATGGAAATGAGCTGCGATGAAGCTGTGGTAAAAAAGCTGGGCGAGCAGATCTTGCCTGATTATGCCGCATCTCTTTTGAGTCTTGCAACAGGAAGAACAATCATCGCAGGTGTTCCTCTGGCATTCGGGGAAGGGGATACCAAGGGACGTATCCGTAATCTTGCTCATTGGAAAAAGCCTGCTTTTTGGGTGGTTATTGCGGCTGTGGCAGCATGTGTGATATTGGGAGTAGGGTTGCTTACCAATCCGGTGACCGAAGAACTCTCTGAGTCCAAAGAGGATAGATATTACCTTTTAATTGGATCAGAGGGAGTCACTTCTATTGAAGTGATTACACCTAATTCCAGCGGTGGTGTGATAAATGCAGATGGCTCTGTGTTCAAGATTGGTGAAAAAGTCTGGCTTGAACAGCTGCAGGGTGTTAGAAATCTGCGTGGAATTGCTATTACAGCCTTTGGCACCGATGGAAATATTTTATATCATTTTTCTGTGCCGGAGAATGCGTCGCCGGAAGTGATTATGGAGATGGTAGAATCCGATTCATGGTTATTAGTTCCGACAACTTTTGAGGTGTTTTATGATGAGGAGATAACAAGTGAATTTGCGGTAGCAGACTATCGGGAAATCAGTTATGGGGAATATCAAAAGCAGACAGGATATGATGCTGAGTTTTATCATAGCTTATATTATATCGGCGAATTGCCCGATACAGAGCTGTCAATTATTTTTAAAGCAGCGTATAATGAAGATTTGGCAGAGGCTGTTCTGTCTGAGGATGCGAAAGCAATAAGATTACAGGGAGAACTTTCAGAGCTGTTTGGAAATAGTGCAGAACAATTTAGTGAGTCCGAGCTTCTTAAAAAGATAAGCGAAAAATATGGGAATATTATTTCCATAGATTATAGGGAAGGTCAGGAAAACGCATATTATGTGGGTAATTATTATGCCCATATAGTGGTTGAAGCTAATGCAAAAGATAATAAGAAGACAGTATTTGAAATCGCAGCAGAAAATCAGCCGGAAGACGAAAAAATGTTTTCAGGCAGCAGCGCTTTTTGGCTTAGCTGGGAAAATGAGGAGACAGTCAAGGGAAATGAGAATGTTGAGGACGCAGCAGGATACATATGGCTGTCTGATACCGTGTTTATAAGTGAACTTAAGGATTTGGACGGCAATGGTATAAAGGAATATGTAGAGGTTGACATTGGAGATGAATCAACTGATTTCTATTCCCATCTGAAGTTTTATTGGAATGATGAAGCAATTTATGAATATGATGATCCCTGTAGAATTGACCCATGTGAAGCAAAGTATATAGATTTGGATGGTGATGGAAAAAAAGAGATTTTCTTTTCATTCGCTCCAAGAGTAAACTCCATGCCGTTAATGGAGTATATCGTATTAAAAAAGGTCGGCTCTTCATGGAAAGTACTGGAAATGATTCATGGGGAGACAATGACAGATAATGCGTTTCCGCTATCTGTTACAAAGGGAGATACTGCATGGCAGGCTGTGATATCATGCGAAAATCTGGATAAAACCGTTACTTTCGATGTAGAAGCACATTATTTGGATTTAAAGAGAAAGCTTGCATATCTTTCAGAGAACGGAGAAGAAACGGACTTTACCGCTCAGTTGATTGAAAGGTATGAAAACGAATTTGTAGATTACCCTTACGGGGAAATCTGCGGAAATGTGTCAGCCTGGGGAATTTGGAATATAGAGGCAGGAGAATATGAGGGACATCCCTGTCTTATTGCAACCCACGGAATACAGTGCTATGACAAGTTTGATTCCTGGGGAGAGACTGATGTTTATTTCGACTATGATAAAAATGGGAATACAAGATTTTTAGACATTCAGTTTAGACCTCTGAACCGGTATCCGGAACAAACAGAAGAAAGAATTTATGAAGGTGAAACGCCCGGTGCTTCTTATGCTGATATTGCAGAAAAGTATTATACCGTAGGTCAGTATATGAAAGAAGTAAATGATGTATCAAAGGCAATGTTTGTAGCCGGGGATTCGTATATATGTGAAGAGTACCTGGCTGCGCTGGGAAGTCAGGAACCGGTAACGGTATATGTTCTGCATGATTTAAATAATGATGGTATAGATGAATTCTTTGTGGGGCTGAAATTTAATTATGATACACCTTATTACGAAATTTATGATGTATATACGTGGAAAGACGGAAGGGCGTATCAGTTAATGAGAGGTATCGGGTATCGGAATGGCTCTTGCAAGATATGTGAAAACGGCGTAATCGAGGACCATTATTCAGGGTCGGCATGGGACTGGCAAACGTTATATCACATCTTACCTGAGGGCGGAATTGAACTTGAGACAATAGACAGTGTTACTTCAACGCTGGATGACACAGTTCAAATCTATTATCACGGCAGTGACCGGGCAGATGAAAATACGGTACAGAAAATAATGGAGCAATATCAACCGGAGACGGTTTCGTATGTTGAATGTGATGCAGAGACAATCGAACAATTACGTCTGAGCGGAAAAAAATAGCTGACTAAATGTCCGGTGGTGTTAGGGATTTTCGGAGAAAAAACTTTGACAATTGTATAATGTTAATATGATTATAGAAAGAGTGATACCGATAGACGGTTACAGGATGTCTGGCTGAGAATATAGGTTCGGAAAAAGTTATGCAAAAATGTGGTTTGATTAAGGAAGCGGAGCATGTTGATCATGAGTGGCACGATGGGAAAATGAAAACTCGATTGGAATACCGGTTGTTGAAGCGGGAGTGGGAGAAGCAGCATGAAATTTAACAATGTTTATTTTATTAATGGAACTGCATATGCAGGCAAATCAACTATGGTAAAAATGTTGGCAGAAAAATACAATGGAATAGCATGTGAAGAAAACTACCATGATACATGTTCTTTAGAGTTAGACAGTAGTGAATTTCCGGGTTTGACATATACAAGAGATTTAAAAGATTGGAGAGAGTTTATCAGAAGAACTCCGGATGAATATGAAGCATGGATTAAAGAGACTACGAGAGAATGTACTATTTTAGAATTGCAAATTCTTGAAGATTTATCTAAACAAGAAAAAATGATATTTGTTGATACAAATATTCCGGTAGAAGTATTGGCAGAGATATCAGATAAAGACCATGTTTTAATTATGTTGGCAGAGCCGGAGATATCTGTTAATAGGTTTTTTGAGCGACCGGATAAGGAAAAACAGTTTTTGTATCAATTATTATTAAAGGAAGAAGACACGGACAAAGCGATGGAAAATTTTAGAGCATGCTTAAAACGTGTTAATTCAAAGGAGATATATAATCATTTCCTAAATTTCGGTTTTAACGTTATCATAAGAGATGATAAAAGAACAATAGAAGAGACTTTTGCATTGGTGGAAAAATCATTTAAAATGAAGCAGATAGATTCTTTTTAGTCTGATTAAGAGGTGATTCACTGAAAACCAGATTTATGGAGGAAAATTATAGTGTTTGCATATCATGTAGTAACAGATAGACCGATGCATGTCGGACAGAAAATTATGTTTGATGAAGAACATCATAGCGGAGTATACAAAAGGGTGTATGATAAAATAGATATAGTGAACGATATTTATGCTAATCCTGCTAGATATGATGTCACAACATTGGAACATCATACATCAGTTGCATTAAGAGAATTAGCATTAGAAGAAGTTAGACAGAAAAAATATCCACAATATCCTTCGAGAATGGGATGTTTATATGTATCTAAATCTTTTGAAGAGGCAGAAAATTGGGGAAAATACTTTGCCGAAATCGGCAGACCTACATACCATATTGTTAAATTGGATATCAAAGGTAATTGCTTTATGGGTGATGCCACTAAATGTTTTAAAGGACAATTGAGTAAAGAAGAAAATCTCAAGCTTGCTGAGCTTTATTGGGAAAATTATGTAGATACAGAAAATCAGCAGACAATTTGTGAAATGTTAGTTGATGGTCAAATTACAGTTGTTGAGATAGTAAAAGAAATAAATGCTAATATAGAAAACAAGTATTGACACAATAGACCACAAGTGGTAGTCTATAAACAAGACTACTGCTTGTGGTCTATTGTTTTTGGAGGATAAGTATATGGAAATTCAATTAGGTGTGATTGAGGCAAGATATGCAGATATGATTTGGGAGCATGAACCCGTTACTTCATCGGAGCTGGTTAAAATGACAGCAGTGGAGTTTAATTGGAAGCGAACCACTGCTCACAATGTGTTGAGAAGACTGATTGATAAGGGGTTGTTTCGGAACGAAAACGGACTGGTAACAGCTGTGATATCCAGAGAGGAATTTTATGCCAGACAGAGCAGACAGTATGTAGAAGACACCTTTGCCGGTTCCCTTCCGGCATTCATTGCAGCCTTTACGCAGAATACCAAATTGACACAGGAAGAAGCTGAGGAAATTCGCAAGATGATTGACCGGGCGGAGGAAAAATGAGTATGGGAGATATTTTCTTAAAACTACTAAATATGAGTATTACAGCCGGTTGGTTGATTTTGGTGGTGTTAGGCATTCGTCTGTTATTTCGGAAAATACCTAAATGGGTTACTTGTTTATTATGGGGCGTGGTGGCAATCAGACTTATATTCCCATTCTCTATCGAAAGTGAATTCAGTTTGCAGCCAGGTGCCGAACCCGTAAGGTCCAATACCATGGTGGAAGGACAAGTAGTTCCCTATGTGCCATCCATAGACAGCAATTTGCAGATTGTAGATAATGTGGTGAATCCCTTATTGGCGGAAACCTTTGCATATCAGGAAGCAGAAAGCGTAGCTCCTCTGCAGGTGCTTACAGCAGTTTCCGAAAGCATCTGGTTATGCGGAATGGCAGGACTTCTTATTTTTGCATTGGTGAGTATGATCAAATTGCGCCTCAGCGTAAGGGAAGCCGTGCTATACAAAGAAAACATTTATATTTGTGATGCAGTAAAGTCGCCTTTTATTTTGGGGATTGTAAAGCCTAAAATTTATTTATCCTCTGCATTAAGTGAGGAGGAGATGAATTATATTATTGCACATGAAAGAGCGCACTTAAATAGAAAGGATCATTTGTGGAAGCCTTTTGGATACCTGCTTTTGTGTATCTATTGGTTCAATCCTTTGTGCTGGATTGCGTACATTATGCTGTGCAAGGATATTGAACTGGCCTGTGATGAAAAAGTAATTAAAAATATGAGCATTGGGGATAAAAAGGAGTATTCCGGGGTATTGTTGTCCTGCGCCTCACAGAGACGCCCGGTTTCGGTATGTCCCCTGGCTTTTGGAGAAGTGGAAGTAAAGGAAAGAGTGAAATCAGTGCTAAATTATAAGAAACCGGCATTTTGGGTTACCATACCGGCAATCATAGTATGTATCATCGTTGCAATCTGTTTTTTGACAAATCCTCATAAGGAATATTCTATCAGAATTACCATCCCGGCAGGTAGTACAGAAGAAATTGCCTATCAGGAAGATTTTTGCTACTCTGATGAAGAAATTTCGCCAACAGGTCACCAGATTATCCTTTCCTTAGGCGAGGGCGCAGGAGATGCGGAAATTGTATTAAAACCGATAGAAGTCAAGGAAGAGAATGCCTATGAACCGACCTATATTACTCCCGGCATGCCTGTGAAAATGGATGTGGAGAAGGGCGCATGGTTTAAAATAGGTGTCAATATGCAGAATCCCACAACAGAAGATATTGATGTTTATGTAAGTGTTCGGAACGTGGAGGTAAGGATTGCTTCTGAGGAGTGTGGTGATTTGTCAGAATTGGCTGGGACAGATGACAATCAGGAATCAGGACCGGCGTATCAGAAAGAGGCTGAAGAAAATACAGAAAATCCGATAGCGGAATCTACAATGGCAGATACTTCTATAGTTTCCGGTATTGTAGTGACCAACGGGAATACGGGAGAAGAAATAACACTTTCCGCAGATAGTGCTGCCTATAAGGAACTGCTCAAGTTGTATCGGCAGTTGGATTTTACGGTGGAATATGAAGAAAATACAAGAGTTGGCTATCAGTATAAGATGAAGTTGCTGGATACAGATGGCAATCAGCTGCAGAGCGTCACACCGTATAAGGATGGAGTTACGGTAGATGGTATATTTTTTAAGTATGATAATACCGGAAAGGACGCAGTACCTTCTTTGAGCTTAATGGAATATTTGGAATATCTATGTAGTTCTGAACAAGCATCTACGGAAAAGACTATAATGGAAATACCGGTCAATACACTGGAAAATGTGACTATGATAATGGAAAAGTATAAGTCATATGAAGGAGATATTGAAATCGTGAATCAAAGCGGTGATGAGCTTATCACCGGGGAATGGTATGCTATTTACAGATATGAAGACGGAGAATGGCATAGATTGGATGAACTGATAGACGGAATATGGAAGGAAGTAGCATATAGTATTCCGAATGGTCAGACAACAGTGTTTCCGACAAATTGGAAAACATGGTATGGGGAATTGCCGCCCGGAGAATATTGTATTGTAAAGAAAGTGTATTTACATTTGGAGGATGGTGTTGATATGTATTACCTAGCTACAGAATTTGAAATCGGATAAAATGAACCTATTGCGGCGGACGGGGAGCCTGTATAATCTAATCCTCCACGTCTGCGTCCGCTGCAACAGCAGATACAACGGATGCTACAACTGCTGCAATTACTGCAAATATGATAACTAATAAACCACCGGCTAAAATAAAAAACATAAAACCCCTCTCAATCTGTCACTTCAGTGACGGTATCATTTCAGGAAATTCATTTTGCACAGGAATTCTCTATTCCTAAGTATAACACATTTTAAAAAAAGTACAATCAAAACTATTTTTACAAATAATCCTGTTTTCAGGGTTGACAAATCTGATAAAACGTTGTAAATTGACAATTACCCCATCACATCAGTGGAGGATGACCGCAAGTTACTTTCTCAGATTGCGGCATATCTTTTTATCCGGCTGTTTCAGCCAATGTTACCAAGTTATTTTATTTATTTGTTCCGGGAGCCTGTTGCGTCCGTTTGCGGAGCTGTATTTTTGTCACCAAAGACGGTGCAAGCGTGAATTCCGGCAGGAAGAGGAGGATGATGAGAACAGAGACAAAAAACGATGACCTGCAGAAATTGGTGAATGATTACATCACCCAAAAACAGACTTTGCTGATGCAGATGAAAAAAGGAGTCCTTGGCAGGGAGGATTTTCTGGCAGAGGTGCGAAGTCATATAGCGACTCATTATCAGAAGAACAATAGGCAGACGGAGGAGCTGATTACAGCGTTTGAGCAGTATATCTTCGGTTACTCCAGACTGTCGCCGTTGATTGATGACAGATCCATATCGGATATTCGTGTCATCGGTTATGATAATATTCGTGTGAAGAGGGACGGACAGCGGATGGACGCCGGTATCACGTTCGCCTCTGAGAAGGAATACCGGCAGTTCATTGACTATGTGGCCACGAAAAATCAGGTCAATATCTCGAATCTGAATGCCATTCAGAGATTCACCGATACGGAGAGCCACCCCGATTTTATTCTGCGTTTCACACTATCCATGCCATTGGTCAATACCTACAGTGAGCCATATCTTTGTATTCGTAAGGTTCCAAAAAAATTCCCGTTAATCAAAGAGTTAATCCAAAAAGAAATGCTTGACAGAGAGACTGCCGAGTTGTTAATCCAGAGATTCCGTCAGGGCTCTACTCTCATTTGCGGGGGGAATTCCTCGGGCAAGACGACGCTTCTGAATGCCCTGAAGGAGACTCTGCCGGATGATGTGGCAATTTTGGTTACCCAGCAGGCGGATGAGCTTACCACGAGATTTCATCCGGATACCATGTTCCTCCATTCTCTTCCGAAGACCACCGAGAGTCAGGTGAGCTATGATTTACAGCATATCAGCATCGCCGGCTTGACCATGGATGTGGATTTCTTCATTATCGGTGAGGTGAAGGGCGCGGAGGCATTATATCTGCTGAACGCAGCGTACACGGGTCAGATTTGTGCAGCTACGATACATGCGCCCTCCGCGGACCGGGCGCCGGACAAGCTGGTGGATTATGCCATGTATGAGAGCAGGTATTCCAGAGATGAACTGATGAAGATGATGGATTGCTTTCAGACACTCATCTTTATGCAGCATTACAAGGTGAAGGAGATATTTGCCTGCAAGGGCTGGAACGAGGAAAGCAGAAAATTAGAATTTGAGAGGATATTGTAGGTATGGAGGGTATGAATGGTATAGCAGGTACGGAAGGTTTGGTAATGAGGAGTATGATTTTGGGATGTTTGTATGTGGGGTTTTTACTCTTGCTTCGACGCATACAATGGCTTGAAATTCTCCGACAATTGATGAAGCAGACGAGGGACACTATGGACGAGGCGGCAAGGCAGAGAATGCTGCAGAACAGGAAAATCCTGCAGACCATGCAGGACGGTCATTCCCTGTGGATGCGGTTGGAACAGGAATTGCAGTACAGTGGCTTGAAAAGGAGTTTTCCTTTTCTCACGGCAGAAAACTGGTTTGTGGGAAATGTAGTATTTCTGGCCATGGTCTTTTTGGTATTGCTGGTCCTGACACCAAGGTGGTGGATGCCCCTGTGTGCAGTAGGGATAGTGTTGGGTGTGGAGTCACTATTGTTTATGCTTGCCAAGGCGCGTGCCATGCAGAGTGTGGATCAGAATCTGTTAAAATTTCTTGATTTTCTGGGTAATTACAGCATCACTGCCGGAGAGGTCACCGGTGTTTTCAATCAGATCAGCAGATATGTGGAGGAGCCGTTAAAGAGTGCTCTGGATCAGTGCTATTATGAGGCTCAGACTACAGGCGATGCCGGTCTGGCACTTCTGTCCATGGCTGAAAAGATTGAGCATCCCAAATTTAAGGAGTTGGTGCGGAATATGGAAATCAGTATCCGTTATTGTGCGGATTTTACGGCTCTGGTGAACAGCAGCCGCAGGTCGGTACGGGAATACCTGCGGACAGGCGGAGAACGGAAAAGCATGCTGCGGGAGGCGTCCGTCAATATGTTCCTCCTTTTGGGCTTGTCCTGCGTCATCCTGCTCACAGTGGATGGATTGATTGAGGTCTCTATGTGGCAGGTACTGTTTTTTACAATGCCCGGGAGAATAGCTCTTGGGGTGTTGGGGGTAATTTTCCTGCTTTTTGCGGGGCAGATTTACAGGATTAACCGATAGGAGGTGAGAAAAATGACGGAGCAGGAAATTCATCTGTGGATAAAGGGTTTGGCAGGGGTCATGGCATTGCTGATATTTGCCTTGCTGCTGTTATTGTCCGTGCGGCATCCGCCTGAAATGGTATTGCATGCGTGCGAGGAATTCAGAGGCCTTCTTCGGGAGAAGAACCGCGAGAGCAATTGGTATCGGCGCACGGAGGAATGGCTGAACAGGAATGGTGGTATCTTTCACTTCGGCAGGTGGCTGAACCCTACGGGATATCTGGCTCTCCGGATTGTACTGGCTTTGCTGGGTTTGTGGGCGGTGTCAGGCATTTCGGTAGGCTATGGCATCTTGGCAGCCCTGTTATTGTTCTGTTTGCCGGGATGGATGCTTAATTATCTGAACCGAAAGGACAATCTTAGACTGCTGCCGGAGATTAAGCTGGTGTATCATGCCTTGGAGCTTCAGATTCGGGCAGGAGTATATGTGACAGATGCTTTGGCAGAGTGCTACGGGAGCGTTCAGGATAAGAGACTTCGTCAGGCTCTTTTGGACTTGGCCGGAGATATTGTGATGAAATCAGATATTTATGAGGCGTTGGAACGCTTTCAGGGGAAATTTGATAATCGCTACATTGATGCCCTTTGCATTACCATACTGCAGGCCTTAGAGTCCGGGCAGGCGGTGGAGCTGTTGGGAGATATCTCTGAGCAGATTAAGGATATGGAAGGTACGGTCATGGAACGCAAAAAGGGAGCGTTGGACCGAAGCATCACCTTTTACCAGCTGGGCGTGTTGGCAGCAGTGATGGGAGCGGTATTGTATGCGTGCATTACGCATATGTATTCGGCAGCGGTGAAGTTCTGATGATAAAAACCCAAAGGATAAACGGAAGGATGAAAAACAAACACAAAAAAGAAATAGAAAAGAATAAAAAAGAAATGGAAGAATAAGTAGAAAGGCGAGGATAATTTCATATGAAGGAAGAAAAGAAAGCGGTACAGAACACAGGATTGGCAGAGGTAGTCCGGACGGGGAAGGAGAGGCTTCTCAGAAGCGCACTGAAAAGGGAGCCCGGCATCGATGGAATTTTGGTCACGGTAGGCTTATGCATTATAGCGCTGCTTCTCTGTGTGGTGATGAAGACGAGTATGACCGGCTTCATTCAGACGATAGTGACAGGTCTCACCAACGAAGCACAGAAGATTCTGAGCGGAGTGGCAGGCTGGATTATAGTATGAAAAAGCAGAGAGGAAATGTAGCCGACATGATGTCTGCCGGCATCTGTATTCTGGCCATGACAGTGGTGATGCTGGCCTATATGGACAATGTGTCTTTGATTCATCAGAAGACAGAGGTGGGGCAGCTGACCAGAAAATATATCTTGCGTATGGAGACTGTGGGATATCTGACACCCTCGGACCGGACAGCCCTGCAACAGGAACTGACTTCACTGGGGGTTACAGAAATCAGTTTAGAAGGAACCACCCTGCATGAAATGTCCTATGGATCCCCCATCGCGTTGAAAATCAGCGGAAGGTTGAAGGGAGAGTATGCATTTGAGGAGCAAAGGGTATCTACTGCAAAGAATTAAGGATGTGCCGGTGGCACGCTATGCGCTGCGCAAAAAGACGGGAAGCATACAATGGGTTACAGGTTTGTTTTTCTTGCTGTTTCTGCTGGTTTTTCTTTGTGCACAGCTGCAAATAGATGTCTATCAGGCTTCGGCTCTGTATTTGGAGGATGCCCTTGCGGCATCCAATCTGGCATCGGCAGTCATTGACATTGAGGAATATGGGATATCACATACGATTCGGATAGCGGATGTCCGGGAAGCCTATGAACGCTACAGAACTGCCGTCAAAGAGAATCTTGCGCTGGATGATAATTGGCAGTGCGGCAATTCGACGCTGATTGCAGGGACGGTGGTCATTGAGGAATACATTATCTACAATGTGGAGAAAGAGAAGGTCAATATCTATCGCATTTCGAGAGACGGCAGCCTGAGTACGGCACAGGGGACACCCGGCTTTGTGACTGCGCCGAATGGGATTGCAGTGGAAGCTACCGGTATTTACAGCGAGATATCGTTTCCGGTAAAAGGAATGTTCGGAATCACGGTGCAGGCACATAAGGGAAAGCTGGCAGATGTTGTGTCGGAGACCACAGGGGAACAGGGAAAGGATGAAGTATGAGTAAGAAGAAAATGATACATATACACAGAGGAAAAACCGGAGTCTGGATTGGAAGTATGTTCGCGGCCTTCATTGCGGCAACAGCAGTATTTGCGGTGATGATGCAGATGGAAAAGAATTTGCTTTCGCAGTATGAGAAGGGAAGTATTCTGATGGCTGCGGAGGAAATCCCGGAGGGACAGTTGATTACACAGGAGAATGCAGCAGTTTATTTCCGGGAGACGGAGCTGGATCAAAGCTGTATTCCGGAGACGGCATTGCGTTCCCTGGAGCAAGTCAGGGACATGGCTCCGGTGGCAGAGATTGAAAAGGGAGTCCTGCTCACGGAGGGAATGTTTGAGACAGTAAATGAAATTACCGCCGGGATGCAGTCACCGGTTATTGCCGGCTTTAAGGCGGATGATTTGTATCAGGTGGTAGGAGGTGTTCTGCGTGCGGGAGACCGGATTCATATTTATCAGGTAGGAGAAGAGGGAGAAGCCTGCTTAAATTGGAGAAATGTTTATGTGCAACAGGTATTTGACAATTCCGGAAATCATATAGGAAACGAGGATTCGGAGACTGCAGCACAACGCATTAACGTGTATCTGGAGCAGGACAACGTGGAACAGTTTTACTCGCAGGTGGCAGCAGGCACTCTTCGGGTTGTAAAGGTGTGTGATTAAGGCATGGAGAAACAAAAAGCAATCAGATTGTGGCTGGCAGGCATCGCTTTGACACTCTGTGCGATGTGCGGCTCTGTTAAGGTGCAGGCGCAAACCATATACGACAGTCCCTATGTGTCCTTCGCTCCGGATGGCAAAGCATGGACGACGAATGCGCACGATACCGATGTCAGATGGTACACAAAGGGAACCACAGTGTATACAGATATAGCTTCGCATATCCGGGCTTTGGAGGCGGGGGAGCATTATTACTATTATGCGAGAAACGGCAGGATTCCCATCGGCAAATGGGAGGTTGCAGACATGGGAGTGAATTGCTGTCACATGAACTATCCTCCCGTGAGCCAACCCTATTATCATGGCATAGCCTACGTCAGGAATAATTGCTTCCGACGTCATTATTCCGGATGGAATGCCTATTGTGCAGATTGCGGTTCCGTCATTGAGAGGGCCAATATCTATATGAGTCGGGAAGCGGCGGAAAGTCTTACCTATTTTGATATATATTCCTGGTTGGACTTTTATTACCTTTGCCCATTTTGCAATAATTTGGAGCAGGGCGTTGGATTTGAGGATCATATTTGTAAGGCGATATCTGCCAATCAGTATCGGGTCTGTTATGATGCCAACTCCGCAGGGGCTTACGGCGGATATATGGCGGACAGCTACCATATGTACAATAACGCCACAGAATACGAGGGCAAGCCGGTCACTCCGATTACTCATCTTACACGGAATGCTTATTTTCGGACAGGCTATGAATTCGTGGGATGGAACACGGAAGCGGACGGCAGCGGACAAGCCTTTGCGGACGAAGCGGAAATACGCAACCTGACAGCTTACGACTGTAAGGAAGGCGGAACAGTGCTTTTGTATGCCCAGTGGAGAAAGTCTGTCAGTGTCCTGCAGCTCGATGCAGGTGAGGGGAGCTATCACGGGAAAGCAGGTATCACGTCTGTCACGCAGGAATACTTATCCTCCTACAGGGTGGATGATAGTCTCGTCAAGGCGCCTGCGGGGCACACCGTAACCTTTCAGACCAATGGCGGCAGTGCCATTTCTCCCATCACCGGAACCGGATATTTGGAGGAATGGATTTTGTCCAATCCGTTTCACGGGAGCTTTTCCCGGGGAGTGTACCGCTTTCTGGGAGCAGATGGTGCGACGGACATCTTGACGGCAAGCTACGGATGGAATGCCATTATCCTGCCCGAGCCCCGGAAGGAGGGAAGCTCGTTCGGAGGCTGGTATTTCGACGAGGAATTGACAGAACCGGCAGGAGCATCAGGGGATTCGATTCTGCCCACAGAGGATATTATCTTATATGCGGGCTGGGTGGATTTAAAGCTTTTTTCAGAAGATAATTATTACGCAAACGACGGTAAGGGAGCGGTCAATCTGTCATGGACGCAGTCTGACAGGAATCAGAAGGCGTACAAATTATATCAAAGCAAGGACAATCAGACATGGCAGCTTATCACATCAGCGTCGGATGTGGGAAAGCTGCAGACCGTGGATTGGAGCTTTGCTTACACGGGAAGCACCAAGACCTATACGGTTCCCTATTCCGGTGTATACACGCTTACGGCATATGGGGCGCAGGGAAGCGATTATCATACCCATAAGGGGGGGTATGGTGGCTGCGTAAGTGCAAAGCTGTGGCTGCAGGAGGGAGAAAAAATCACCTATATCATTGGCGGAAGCAATGGATATAACGGCGGCGGAGCCGGAACTGTCTACGGAAACGGCGGCGGAGCCACAACGATTCTTTCTGACAGGCAGGGAACGCTGATGGTTGCAGGAGGCGGCGGAAGTGCCTCGGCGAGCGGAGACGGTGGCTTGGGAGGCTCTGCGGTCAGCCTGAGACAGGATAACAGAGGGAACGGTGTGGCCGGACAGGCCGGCGGCGGGGGAGGCCATGTGGGAGGAAATGCGGGGGAACTCATTACGCACAGGCATATCAATACATGCTACACGGCTCTGGTGAAGGATGTGGTAGGTGATGCTAACAGAGGCATTATTTCCTATAGTACGATTGAGGATCCCCGTTTTTTTGTGGGTATCAGCAGTGACGGGAGTCCGAGCTATGGGGTGTACAAGAAAATAGCGTACGGAACCCCGGCAAATCCCATACCGGTGGACGGATGTACCACACTGACATTTCAGGGAAGGGCGGAATGGACGGATGGTAACGGTGAGAACTATTTTGATATGAATAAAGGCTTTCGCGTCTATAATCAAAATGGTGCCCTCATCTATCAAAGAAGCTACAGGGATATTCAAACGGAATTGTCCGCAGATTATGCCAGAGCAATCAATGCCTCGGCTCCGTATAACTGGTACAGTCTTCTTCCGGGCTATTCTTATGTGGGAAAAGACCAACGAGATTATGATAACATAAACCACACCGAGTATGTGGAGGCCTGCTATTTAACATATGACTCTGCGGGAAACGTATACAAGCATTATGATAAAAAGAATACGGGTAAGGGCTCTGAAGCCCAAAGCTGGTATCATCCCTCCCACTATGCATCCTTTAACAGACCTGAGCTTGTGAAAATAAGTACCCAGTGGTGGGGCACATACACGGCGGTATTCAGGGATACTGTACCCATACCGGCGGGTACCACTGCAATCTATACGGAATTTGATATATCCGGTCGTGCCATGAGCTATGAAAACCTTAGTACCGGTTCCATGGTGTTATCAGGGGGAAGAAAAGCCATCTGCGGATACACGGAGGGGCAAGTGGTCTCCGGGAAGCCTGCCTATGGCGGCAGCAGTTATGTAAAAACGGAAGCAGTCTATGAATATGCAAAGCAGGCAGGCGTGCGTTCCGGAAATGGCGGATTCCGTATTCAGTCCGTAGCGGTAGGCTTTCAGGAGGAACTGTCTCTTGCAGATGTGGTTGCAACGGATTGTGCGAAGCCGGATGCGATTTCAGAAAAAAATGTTCGGAGAGAAGCGTTGCATAACGGAAAAATTAATATCTCCTGGCAGGAACCGCGGGATAACGGAACAGACTATTATCATGTAGCAGAGTCCTATCTGAGGGGAAGCGAAACAGTCCTGTGTAAATCAAATGTGACAAAAAATACTCTTGTTTCCGGCATCAGCGGCTATTATTATGTGCTGGATGCGAAGCCCTTGACGACAGTGACGGAGAGAAATGCCGGCCTTTTGACGGAGAGTCACATGGCTGTAACTGTGAATACGACAGTGCAATATCTGCATGTGGCCGCCCTGGACAAAGCGGGGAATATAGGTGCGACGGTTCATCTCAGGATAGATGCAGGTGCCACCTTATGGAAGCTCTATACAAAGCAGCTGGAGCTTGAGAAGGGGGATAATGTTTATTCTGCCGGAAGCCCCAATACCTGGTATGTCAGGGCGGACGGTGTCACACCCTTTACCCTGCGGAATGAATGCTATCTGGACGGAATTGCGTCAAAGGCATATCAGCCCAATTACCTGATTTATGAATCGGTAACGGATGGGATGACAGCGAAGAATATTTATTTTACACCCTCATCAGACCTGTCAGAGGCCGAACATAAGACGGAGGCGGCAGATATGGAGTATTCCACAGAAGGCCGACCGGTGCTGACGCCGTTTTCTTATTATTACACAGTGAGAAGCGAGCGCAACACAAAACTGTCGGGTGTGCATCAATTCACCCTGGAGCAAACCTTGTCCGGTCAAACGATTACAGTGTTTCCGGGTGCGGGAGTCAGATACGGAAAGCAGGAGGTATTCTCTGACCATACTCTGGACAGTGCCAACGGTCTGACCCTGATTGCGGATGGAGAGGCTCCGGTGATTGCAGGTATGGAAGTGCTGGAACAGAAGGAGCTGATTAATAAGAGGGATGGCACATTGGCTCTGCGGGTTACAGCCCTTGATGCCTTGAGCGGTGTGGCAGAATTCTATCTGAAAATTACCAATGCGGATAACGGCAGCTATGAGACCTACCTGCCGGGAGAAGATGGTAGTATTCAGGTGAATATCACTGTGGATGAGCCCTTGTTCAGCGGTGATTTTCAGGTGACTGCCTATGCAAGAGATTATGTGGGCAATGAAAGCAAAATAGTACAGGGAACCACGGAGTTTGGCTTATATACGAGGGTGGAACGTATTCTGGAGCCCCATGAGCCTGTATTCGCAGGGGGAGAAAGCGGTATTTTGCACATTGTTACCTACGGTTATGCGGACCGCGTGGAGGTGGAATTCCCGGAGGCACTTGCTGTACTGAATCCGGAGCTGAATATGGTATTCAGATATGAAGAAAAGCGTGACTATGCCAGGGAGGAACAGGTACAGTTTATGATTCCGTTGAAAGCACCTGCCGACGTAAACTACACGATCACAGTGCGCGCCTATAAGGAGGATAAGCACTTGGAGGATTATCCTTCCCTGAGCACCATCTCGGTAGAGGGCAGTGTGCTGGATGAATTGAGGACGAGACTGAGATGATGGCATCGGTGTACGGAGTACTTATTTATGCTGTTGTCTTTGCGGAGGTTTCTCTGGTGCAGCATTTGGATGCCGCTATGTTAATAATCCGATCGGAAGAAAGAAGAACTGTGCTGCTTGGCAGTGCCGTCAATGGTATTTTGCTTGCGCACATTGTAAAAATAAAGTGCCTGGGCAAGGGTGAGACTCTGCTCATGGTCATCTTCGCCGGCTGCCTGCTCTTTGCCTGCCTGACAGACGTCAGGGAATGCTATGTCTACCAGTTTGTCTGGTGGGCGGCAGGGGCGGCGGGAGGTATTCTGCTTTGGTTCAACCTTCAGCAAGCGTCCGTGCTTTCTCTTATGGTATATATCCTGCTGCAGGAATTTTTTTTCCGCAGATGCTACGGAAGGGCGGACTGCCATGCCTTTGCGGTCTGTGCGGTGGTGCTTTGTGCACTTGGCGGTGGGATGACGGCGTATTGGATGCATATGCTGCTGGCCTTTGCGTGTCTTGGCGTGGTGCAGGTGTTTGCACATAACGTGACCCGAAAAGGACAATTAAAGCGTGCGGTTGCCTTTCTTCCTTATATAACGCTGGGCTTTTGGGTATTGCTTTTCTTCTGAAAACATGGTATATTGATTCAAATTTCAGATTTAGAATTCATAGGAGGATATAGCATTATGAAGAAATTATTGGCAGTATTATTGACAACGGTTCTTTGCATGGCGGCCTTAACCGCTTGCGGTTCCAAGAACGATACCATCGAGAAAGACGTATTGATTGTAGGTACCAACGCAGAGTTCCCTCCCTTCGAGTACATCGGAGATGACGGAGAGCCGGATGGCTTTGATGTGGCATTAATCAAGGCAATCGGTGAAAAGCTTGGTATGGAAGTCAAGATTGAGAATATGGAGTTCAACTCCCTGGTAGCTGCAATCGGCAGCAAGATTGACGCTTCCATCGCAGGTATGACTGTGACGGAGGAGCGTGAGGAAGCAGTGGATTTCTCCGATACCTATTATGAGGCAGTACAGAGTGTAATCGTTCCCGCGGATTCTGCGATTGCTACGGCAGCGGATCTTGAGAACAAGACTATCGGTGTACAGATGGGTACTACCGGTAACTTTATTGCGGATGAGATTCCCGGAGCAACCGTTAATGCATACAATAAGGGTGTAGATGCAGTCAACGATTTGTTGAACGGAAGAGTGGATCTGGTTATCATCGATACCAATCCTGCTGAGGTGTTTGCAAGCAAGTATGAAGGTCAGGTGGTAGCACTTGACGGTTCTCAGTTTGATTTCGAGCCGGAGTATTATGCAATCGCACTTCCCACAGACAGTCCTTTGGTGGAGAAGGTGAACGAAGCACTGGTTCAGTTGAAGGAAGATGGTACTTTCGATGCTCTTGTAGCAGAGTATATCGGAGCAACTGAATAAGTAAAAAGAGTTTTTGTTATACTATTTGAAATTACAAGTATTAACGGGAGTGAGGAAAACACAGTGGAATGGTTGAACTCGTTGTGGGATAATATATATGCTGCATTCATTGAGAAGGACAGATGGCTTCTTTATTGGAAGGGTCTCGGTGTGACCATGCAGGTAGCGGTGCTGGCTGCGATTATCGGTATTATTATCGGTACGATTGTGGCATTTATGAAATTGTCCGTGAAACGGAACGGAAAGCCCACGCTGCTTTCCCATATAGCTAACATTTACATTGATGTCATCCGGGGCACCCCCTCCGTACTGCAGCTTTTGATTATGTGGTTTGTGGTACTGAAGAATTGTCACAACGGAGTACTGGTAGGTGCCATCACCTTCGGCATTAATTCCGGCGCTTATGTGGCGGAGATTGTGCGTGCCGGTATTCTGGCGGTGGATAAGGGACAGACGGAAGCAGGACGTTCCTTGGGTCTGAGTCAGTTTCAGACCATGTGGTACATCGTCATTCCCCAGGCCTTCAAAAATGTATTGCCTCCCTTGGGAAATGAATTTATCGTTTTGATTAAGGAGACGGCAATTGTCGGTTATGTAAGCTTAAGCGATTTGACCCGTGTGGCAAATCAGATGACTTCCAAGGTGTTCGATGCGTTTACCCCTCTGATTGGTGCGGCGATTGTATACTTTATCATTATTAAGATTCTGACGATTCTGCTGGCAAAGCTTGAGAGGAGGTTGCGTAAGAGTGATAACCGTTAAGGATTTACATAAACAATTTGACCAAAATCATGTGCTGCGCGGTGTGAATTATCATATTAATCCCGGTGAGAAAATTGTGGTGGTCGGTCCTTCCGGCTCCGGGAAAAGTACCTTTTTGCGTTGTTTGAACCTGTTGGAAATTCCCACAAGCGGTGAAATCTGGTTTGACGGACAGTTGATTACAGACCCCAAAACAGATATCAATCAGGTGAGACAGCATATGGGAATGGTATTTCAGCACTTCAATCTGTTCAATAATCTCACCATTATGGACAATATTACTTTGGCGCCTACAAAGCTGAAGCTGGCCAGCGAGGAGGAAGCCAAAGAAACCGCATTAAAGTTGTTGAACCGTGTAGGCCTGGCAGAGAAGGCAGATGCCTATCCCGGGTCACTGAGCGGCGGACAGAAGCAGAGAATCGCCATTGTGCGTTCCCTTGCCATGAATCCCAGAGTAATGCTCTTTGACGAGCCCACGTCTGCGCTGGACCCGGAGATGGTCGGCGAGGTTCTGGAGGTTATGAAGGAGCTGGCTGATGATGGTATGACCATGGTAGTGGTGACCCATGAGATGGGATTTGCGCGGGAGGTAGGAACCAAGGTGCTCTTCATGGATGAGGGCAATATTATGGAGGAGAATACGCCGCAGGAATTCTTTGCGAATCCCAAGAGTCCCCGATTGCAGGAGTTTTTGTCCAAGGTATTATAAGGAAAATTACAGGCTGCGCAGATAAGCCATTATCTGTGACGGCCTGTTTTTGCCATAAGGAGATGACTGTATGATTACTATTTCACTCTGTATGATTGTGAAGAATGAGGAGAAAATACTTGCACGCTGTCTGGACAGTGTTGCGGAGCTGATGGACGAGATTATCATTGTGGATACCGGTTCTGCGGATGCCACGAAGGAAATTGCCGCCCGCTACACTGACAAAATCTATGACTTTACGTGGGTGGATGATTTCAGTGCAGCTCGCAATTTTGCGTTTTCCAAGGCAAGCGGGGAATATATTTATTCCGCGGATGCAGATGAGGTGATTTCCCCTGAGAACAGGGAAAAATTCCGTGCGTTAAAGGAGGCTATGCTTCCGGAAATAGAGATTGTGCAGATGAGATACGGCAATCAGCTGCAGCATGGAACGGTGTATAATTTCGATGAGGAATACCGCCCCAAGCTGTTTAAGAGACAGAGGAAATTTGTATGGATTGAGCCCATTCATGAAACGGTGCGACTGGAGCCGGTGGTGTATGACAGTGATATCATCATCACGCACCTGCCGGAGGGCAGCCATGCAAAGAGAGATTTGCTGACCTTTGCAAGGCACGTGGACAAGGGACTCCGGCTGTGCAAGAGACTGCATCACATGTACGCCACGGAGCTGTATCTGGCGGGCGATGCGGAGGACTTTGCCCGGGCAGAAGGCTTCTTTCAGAATTCTGTAGCAGACGGAGACAGAAGCACGGAAGAGATGGTGGAGGCCTGCTGCATCGCGGCGAGGGCGGCAAGACTTTCGGGACAGGACAGGCTGTTTTTCAAGTATTGCTCCAAGGTGATTGCAGGAGAAGGCTGCTCGGAAATCTGTTGTGAGATGGGGCATTATCATGAGGAGGCAGAGGATTTCGAGGAGGCTGTTATCTGGTATTACAATGCCGCCTATGAGACTGCACCGGCGCTCAGCATCGAAGCCGGAGGCAGAGAACCGCTGGAGGGATTGGTGCGATGCTATGAACGGCTGGGCATGGAAGAACAGGCTTCTGTTTACCGTGAGGAATTATCCCGGACACTGGACGAATAAAGTCCGGCGTGGTACAATGGGCGGGGTATCCAAAGTGCGGGTACCGTGGAATTAGTATGCGAATTCAAGAACAAAGGAGCGCGTCGCAACGCGCAGATGGGAAATAGTGAGATGAAATGGGAAGATAATGTGCGTAAGGTAGTTCCTTATGTGGCCGGCGAGCAGCCGAACAAACCGAATATGATTAAGCTGAACACGAATGAATGTCCGTATCCCCCGGCACCGGGAGTAAGGAAATCAGCGGAGAATCTGGATGTGGATGCCTTGCGTCTGTATCCGAATCCGGATGTGACGCCTTTGGTAAATGTGTTGGCAGAGTATTACAATGTGAAGCCGGAGCAGGTGTTTGTGGGTGTGGGCTCGGATGATGTGTTGTCCATGGCTTTTCTGACGTTTTTCAACAGTGATAAGCCCATCCTGTTCCCGGATGTTACCTATTCTTTCTACGATGTGTGGGCCGAGCTTTACAGAATTCCTTATCAGACCTGTGCGCTGGATGAGAACTGGAGAATCCGCCCGGAGGATTACAGGCAACCGAACGGTGGTGTGATTTTCCCCAACCCTAATGCGCCTACCGGTGTATGGGAAAGTCTGGAAACTGTGGAAGAAATTGTCAAGGCAAATCGTGATGTGGTGGTCATTGTGGATGAGGCCTATGTAGATTTCGGTGGTGTGAGTGCGCTGCCCTTGCTGGAGAAGTATGATAATCTTCTGGTGGTGCAGACCTTCTCCAAGTCCCGTGCCATGGCAGGGCTTCGAATCGGTTTCTGTATCGGTAACGAGAAGCTGATAGGATATCTGAATGATGCGAAGTTTTCCTTTAATTCCTACACTATGAATCTGCCTTCGCAGGTGCTGGGTGTGGAAGCAGTGAAGGATGATACCTATTTCAAGGCTACCACAGCGAAAATCAAGGCCACCAGAGAGCGCGTAAAGAAGGAACTGCAGGATTTGGGATTTACGTTCCCCGATTCCATGACCAATTTTATCTTTGCCGGTCATAAGGAGGTACCTGCGGAGGAACTATTCCGGGCGTTGCGTGAGGCGGATATCTATGTGCGCCATTGGAATAAGCCCAGAATCAGCAATTATTTGCGCATTACTGTGGGTACGGACGAAGAGATGGATGCATTGCTTTCCTTTTTGAGAAAGTATCTGACGGAGAGAAGAAATGGAAGCTTATCGTGATTTTGCCTGTGTATATGATGAACTGATGGATGCCACACCCTATGAGGACTGGTGCGAGCTTCTGACCGGTCTGATTGAACAATACGGCGTGTCCAAGCCGGAGAGAGATGCGGAAGAACTGCTGGATTCTGAGAAGAATTTGGTGGTTGACTTGGGCTGTGGTACCGGTACGCTCACCGAATTGTTATATCAGAAAGGATATGACATGATTGGCGTGGACAATTCCGAGTCCATGTTGAATATTGCCATGGAGAAAAAGGAAAACAGCGGTGCGGAGATTCTGTATCTTTTGCAGGATATGCGGGAGTTGGAATTGTATAGTACTGTGGGAACGGTTGTCAGTGTCTGTGATTCCGTGAATTATATCTTGGAGGAAGAGGAGCTGCTGGAGGTCTTTTCTTTAGTAAATAACTATTTGTATCCCGGTGGCATTTTTGTTTTTGATTTCAATACGGACTATAAGTATCGTGAGGTGATTGGGAATACTACCATTGCGGAGAATCGTGATGACTGCAGCTTTATCTGGGAGAATATATATGACCCGGAGGAAGAGGTGAACGAGTATAACCTGACCATTTTTGTACAGGAGGACGGTGACAGGTTCCGCAGATTTACAGAGACCCATTTACAACGCGGATACACAGTGGAACAGATGCGCCGTCTTGTGGAAGAGGCAGGTATGGATATCGTGGAGGTATTGGATGCGGATACAAGGGAGGCAGTGACGGCGTTCAGTGAACGTGTGTATATTGTGGCCCGTGAAAAAGGCAAAGCCTAGGCAGGCAGAAAGGCTAAGTCAGGAAAAGAGGATTTTATGAAAGATTATGTTGTGCGGGCTACCGCAGCAAATGCACAGATACGTGCTTTTGCATGTACTACAAGAGAAGTTGTGGAGACAGCAAGACAGGCTCATAATACCAGTCCGGTGATTACAGCCGCTCTGGGAAGATTATTGACTGCAGGTGCCATGATGGGCACTATGCTGAAGGGCGAGCAGGATGTGTTAACCCTGCAAATCAAGGGCGATGGTCCCGTGAGCGGCTTGACCGTAACCGCGGATGCTGCGGCAAATGTCAAAGGCTATGCCAATGTGCCGGATGTGATGCTTCCGGCAAATGCGATTGGGAAGCTTGATGTATCGGGTGCTATCGGACAGGGTATGTTAAGTGTGATAAAGGATATGGGTTTAAAAGAGCCCTATGTGGGTCAGACTGTGTTACAGACAGGTGAGATTGCGGAGGATTTGACTTATTATTTCGCTACCTCCGAGCAGGTGCCTTCTTCTGTGGGACTGGGAGTATTGATGGAGAAGGATAACACGGTAAAGCAGGCGGGAGGCTTCATCGTTCAGCTGATGCCCTTTGCGGAGGAATCCGTCATTGATAAGCTGGAGCAGAATCTGTCACAGATTAGTTCCGTCACAAGTCTGCTGGATGCCGGCAACATACCGGAACAGATGCTGGAGCTCTTGCTGGAGGGATTGGACCCGGAAATCATGGATACCGTTCCCACAGCATTTAGATGCAACTGTGACAAGAAACGTGTGGAGAAGGCTCTGATTGCTATCGGTAAGCAGGAATTGCAGAGCATGATAGAGGATGGGGAAGAGATAGAGGTGAATTGTCATTTCTGTAACTCCCATTACAAATTCAGTGTGGATGAGCTGAAGGACATTTACAAGCGTGCAAAATAATAAGTAGGTAGAACAGAAAAGAGGTTTTCTATGAAACAGGGATTCGTAAAGGTTGCGGCAGTCACTCCCAAGATTAAGGTGGCAGACCCAAAGTACAATACAGAAGTAATCTGCGGGAAATTACAGGAAGCATATGCGAAGGGTGCCAAGATAATTGTGTTCCCGGAAATGTGCATCACAGGCTATACCTGCGGTGATTTGTTCCTGCAGGAAATCCTGCTGGAGGCAGCCGAACAGGCACTTCTTGCTATTGCAAAGGAGACAAGGGGGCAGGATGCCCTTGTTCTGGTGGGACTCCCGGTGGTGAGAGACGGCAAGCTTTATAACGTGGCAGCAGTGCTGCAGGATGGCAATATACTGGGAATGGTGCCCAAAGCCAATATCCCCTCCTATGCGGAGTTCTATGAAACACGTCATTTTGCAGAGGGCAACAGAGAAGTGGCAAGCTATTGTCTGAATGGGGAAGAGATTCCCTTTGGAACCAATCTGCTGTTTGAATGTACCGACTTAAAAGGCCTGGTGCTGGCTTGTGAGATTTGTGAGGATCTATGGGTGGCAAATCCCCCGGCTACCAACCATGCATTGATGGGTGCCACGGTAATTGCCAATTTATCTGCGTCCAATGAAACGGTGGCAAAGGATGAATACAGGGAGATGCTGGTGAAATCCTCCAGTGCCAGACTTCTCTGCGGATATATTTACGCTTCCGCGGGAGAGGGAGAGTCCACACAGGATCTTGTTTTTAGCGGACATAACATGATTGCTGAGAACGGAACGGTTCTGGCTGCATCCGGACGCTTCACGGGTGATACGATTTATGGGGATTTGGATGTGCAGAAGATTCTGATGGAGCGCCGCAGAATGGTTACCTTCGGCGGACAATCTAAGGAGCCTTATGTGGTGGTTCCCTTTGCACTTCAGCTTGCGGAGACAAAGCTGGACAGAACCTTTGCCAATATGCCCTTTGTACCCTCCGATGAGGAGAAGAAGAGCAAGCGCTGTGAAGAAATTCTGACGATTCAGTCTCTGGGCTTGAAAAAGCGTTATGAGCACACCGGCTTGAAGACAGCGGTGCTTGGTATTTCGGGCGGCTTGGATTCGACTCTGGCACTGCTTGTGACGGTGAGAACCTTTGATATGCTGTCCCTTGACAGAAAGGGAATCATTGCGGTCACCATGCCCTGCTTCGGCACCACGGACCGTACTTATGAGAATGCATGCAGGCTGACCCGCACCTTGGGCGCAACGCTGGAAGAGGTGGATATCAGGGAAGCTGTAACGGTTCATTTCCGTGATATCGGGCAGGATAGCGGAAATCATAATGTAACCTATGAGAATGCACAGGCGCGCGAACGGACACAGGTATTGATGGATATTGCCAATCGCGAAAACGGTCTGGTCATCGGTACCGGAGATATGTCCGAGCTGGCTCTCGGTTGGGCTACCTATAACGGAGACCATATGTCCATGTATGGTGTCAATGCCGGAGTTCCCAAAACCTTAGTGCGTCATCTGGTGAAATACTATGCGGATACCTGTAATGATAAGGAATTACAGGAAACCCTGTTAGATGTGTTGGATACACCGGTCAGCCCGGAGCTTTTGCCTCCTGTGGAAGGCAATATTTCCCAGAAGACGGAGGATTTGGTGGGTCCTTACGAGCTGCATGACTTTTTCCTGTACTATATGCTGCGTTGCGGCTTCCCGCCGGCGAAGGTGTATCGTGTGGCAAAGCTGGCATTTGCCGGTCTGTATGATGATGCCACCATTTTAAAGTGGCTTAAGAAATTCTACTGGAGATTTTTCTCCCAGCAGTTTAAACGTTCCTGTCTGCCGGATGGTCCCAAGGTGGGAAGCGTGGCACTGTCTCCCAGAGGCGATTTGCGCATGCCCTCCGATGCCTGTGCAAAGCTGTGGCTGGACCAGCTGGAGGAATTGGAATAGCGTAGATTCTGAATATAGGAAGAGGTAATGCAGCGATATGAGTGATGATACCGTACGGAAAGCATTTTTTTCCGGTGTGTTGATGGCTGCGCTCCTGGTAGGAACGGTGGGCTGTGGGAACGCCTGGAAAGCAGAGACAACCGGGAAAACAACAGAGATGACCGGGAAAACAACAGAGATGACCGGGAAAACAACAGAGATGACCGGGAAAGCAGAGATAACAGAGGAAGTAGAGATAGCTGGGGAAAGCGGCGGTATTGAGCGCGA
>CAZPRB010000006.1:28303-52741 GCA_964588645.1 uncultured Acetatifactor sp.
CAGAGATAACAGAGGAAGTAGAGATAGCTGGGGAAAGCGGCGGTATTGAGCGCGAAACCATCAATAAACTGGAGCAAATACAAGAAGTTGTAAGGGAGAATTTCTACTATGGAGTGGAGTCCCCTAAGGAGCAGGAAGGAATCCTCAGAGGCTATGTGGAGGCGCTGAAGGATCCCTATTCCGTCTATTATACGGCAGAAGAATATGAGCGTATATTGGAGGAACAGGAGGGGGAGTATATTTATATTGGAGCGGGAGTGGAATTTTATCCTTATGCCAATGAGATGACTGCCCTAAAGGTGTATGCTCCCGCCGCAGAAAAGGGCATTCGGGAATGGGATGTTCTGACGGAAATTGATGGTCGGAGGATTGGCATTGAGGACCTCTGTGCAGATGAGGATATTCTTGCAGGAGAAGAGGGAACGGAGGTTACGGTTACCATATTCCGCCCTTCTGATGACAGGGAATATACTGTGACCCTGCAGAGGCAGAGACTGATGATGCCGACGGTGGAGTACCGGATGCTGGATCATCAGATTGGATATATCCGGGTATCCCATTTCAGGGAGCAGACAGGTGAGGAGTTTCGCAAGGCACTGGTATACTTGAATGCTCAGGAAATGGAGGGCTTGATTGTAGATATCCGCAATAATGGAGGCGGTACGATGACGGCGGCGTGCAGAATGCTTGATTATCTGTTGCCGGAGGATAAGCTTATCTATGGCATAGACAGGGATGGCGAAGTGGTACGGGAGTACAAGTCTATGATAGCGTATCAGTTTGATAAGCCTTTGGCGGTTCTTGTCAATGGATATTCGGCATCCGCATCGGAATTTTTCGCCGGGGCAATCCGGGATTATGAGGTGGGAACAATTATCGGTGAAAACACCTACGGTAAGGGGATTGGTCAACAATTTTTCCCCTTGGAGGATGGCTCGGCTGTGAAGCTTACAACCTTTGAATTTGTCACCCCGAAGGGAAACCGGATTCATTCGGTAGGCATCCGTCCGGATGTGGAGGTGAAATTGGATGTGGAGGCTTGCAGAGAGTCCGGCGGAGAGCAGGATAACCAGCTGCAGGCGGCACTGGAAGCGATAAGGAGTAAAACAGAAGAATAGCACAGATAATAGCGTAGATAATAGGAACAGCGGCCCTCGTGAAGGAGGAGCCGCTGTTGTTTACTGCAGAGAGGAAGCAGCCTTATCCAGGGAACTTTGAATGGCTTCCAGCAGTACCAGAGAGGTATACTTGCTGTCTGCTGTGTAGGAGATTTGTTCCGGGGACTGTGTCTCGTAAATCTGTGCACAGATGGTATCAAAGGTGGGTTGTAGCAGTGGATACATAGTGGTCACCGCTTCGCTCAGATTCACCAGCCGTATGGAGGTGATGGCGTCTGCTTCCACAATGACTTCCACATCCACAGACTGCCCGCCCAGCACAAGCTCAGTGGTGTAGATGCCGGGTATGTAAATGGTATCGGAGGACGTAGGGGCAGCTTCTTCGCCCGATCCTTTGGCAGGGGAGTTATGTTTGTCAGAAGGCGCTTTGTCAGACGAGAACATCATAAGCAAAAGCACTATCAATACAATACCAAGTACGGCCAAAATGCCTGTATAAATCAATTCCTTCCTGTGAAGTACCACAATTTTCGTTTTTGCACTCATCTGTATTCTCCTTGCAACCTTTGAGGGGACTTTCTTTAATATATATTATGCGTTTAGAGTAAGAATATGATAGACAGAATCAATTTTTCTGCTTTCCTAATAATCGTCCAGGTGATACAATGGAAAAAGAATGCATTGAAATCGTACATGGGAAAGCAGGGTCATTATGAAAGAAAAACAGAGTCGTGTGATAGAGGTACTGACAGTCTTTTTGCTGGTAGTGTCCGTAATAATGATATATGTGGTGAACAGTAAAATACCTTTTATGATGGATGATTTGTGGTATTCTACCAAGCTGTCCTCCGAGACTCCCATATCCTCCTTTGCTGATATTGTGGAGAGCCAGGTCTGGCATTACAACAATTGGGGTGGGCGGAGTATGGCTCACGGATTGCTGCAGATGATTTTGCTTTGCGGAGAAGGCTTCGCGGATGTGCTGAATGTGGTTGTGACCTTTGTGCTGGCGGCGCTTATCTGCCGTGTGGCAGGCAGCAGGAGGCTTCCCGTTCTTTTGGGGGCGGTGGGCATGCTGCTTGGTCTGAATGCCAACTGGAAAATGAGTATGTTCTGGCAGTCCGGTGCAGCCAATTATCTCTATATCACCATATTTGTTTTACTCTTTTTAGCCTGTTATCTCAGGGAAGCGGAGGGTGTGACCGGAGATTTGCCGGGAATCACTCTGTGGATGATTCCCTTAGGACTTTTGGCGGGCTGGAGCAATGAGAACATGGGACCTGCCGTATGGGTCATCAGTGCGATTGTCATTGGACTGCGTGCAAAGGACAAGCAAGGGGTGAAGCTCTGGATGCTGTTGGGTAACCTGACCTGTCTGATTGGAAGTGTTCTTATGATTGCGGCACCCGGCAATTTTGTGCGCAGCAATGAGGCTGCAGCGAATGGATACGGTGTGCTGTGGAATTGCTTTTTGCGTTGCTATGCCGAAAGTAAGGCGGCAATGGAATTCTTGTTCCCTACACTGCTCATCCTGGGATTTTTGTTGTTCATAAGCAAGGGAGTATTACAGATTCCGATAGGAAGAAAAAACAGCTTGCTGATGCTCTGTGCTCTTTTGTCCTGGGGAGCAATGGTTCTGTCACCTCACTATCCGGACAGAGCTGCGTTCGGAACCATGGTTTTGTTGATTTGTACCATTCTCTCCCTTGTGAAGGAGATAGCAAGGAAGCGAGCGGATGCCGTTCCCTGGTTATTTGGAGGGGCTGTGCTTGTATGGTTGCGCGGCATGTTCTACTTGGGAGAGTATTTGGCCATCTGCTGGGGATGGATTGTGTAAGAAACTGTCTATGTAGCTGCAGGGACAGAATTGATTTCTGAAAGATAAGGAGTTGCCGGTGGGATGAGTGACATTATTTTAGAATTAAAGCAGATAGAGAAATCCTTCGAAGGAACAGAGGTACTGAAAGGCCTTGAACTGGATATTCACAGGGCGGAGTTCATTACCCTTCTTGGCGCCTCCGGGTGTGGGAAGACCACTACCCTTCGCATCATCGCAGGTCTGGAAAGCCCGGATAGCGGCAGGGTCATACTGGAGGGACAGGATATTACCAATCTGGAACCGAATAAGCGAAATGTGAATACGGTATTTCAGAATTATGCATTGTTTCCTCATATGACGGTGGAGGAAAATGTGGCCTATGGTCTGAAAATCAAGAAGCTTCCGAAGACAGAAATTGAGAAAAAGGTTGCTGAAATGTTGAAGCTGGTACAGCTGGAGGAGTATGGAAAACGCAGACCGGATCAATTGTCCGGCGGGCAGCGTCAGCGAATTGCCATTGCAAGAGCAGTGGCCAATGAGCCCAAGGTGCTTCTGCTGGATGAACCGTTGGGGGCTCTTGATTTGAAGCTGCGCAGGCAGATGCAGCTGGAGCTGAAGCGCTTGCAGAAACAGCTGGGTATCACTTTTATTTATATTACCCATGATCAGGAAGAGGCGGTCAATATGTCGGATCGTATCGCGGTGATGCATCAGGGTGTACTGGAACAGGTGGGAACACCCAATGAGGTATATTATCATCCCCGTACCGGCTATGTGGCTGATTTTGTGGGCAATGCCAACATCTGGCATTGCGGCGGTGACACCTTTGCCATCCGTTCGGAGAATGTGTTGATGAACGGGGAGGAGCCTTGTGTGCATGAGGCAATGGTATTGGAGAAGAGCTTTGCCGGCGGACAACTCAGAATTCTGTTTCAGTTGCGTGACGGGCAGAAGCTTACTGCAGCGAGGTACGGCATTGATGCAGAGCTTCAGGTGGGCAGCAGTGTGCGCATCGGCTGGAGGAAGGAGCATGCTGTTAAGGTAATGGATGACGGAGAATAGAAAGGCTGTGTGTTCTATGGCACAAAGAAAAGATACAAATTCCAAAAACAAAACATGCAGACGAACGGACAGGGGGAACAGAGCTTTGCTGGCACCCATGTATGTATTTACGATTTTGTTTGTAGCGCTTCCCATTCTCTATATGTTTCTGCTGAGCTTTTTGACAAGGGCGAAGGTTTGGGGAGTGGATTTTCATTTTACACTGGATCATTATAAGAGGATTTTGGAACCGCTCTATCTGAATACTTTTGCGGAATCGCTGAAGCTGGCCTTTCTCGTCACGATTCTTGTGGTGCTCATCGGATATCCCTACGGATATTTTATGGCGCGGATGAATGAGACCTGGAAGAAGAGGATGATGCTTCTCATCATGATTCCCTTTTGGACCAGTGCCTTAATCCGTTTGTACGGCTGGATTATTATGTTCCGCAGCAACGGCGTGCTGGATAAGCTGCTGATGGGACTGCATCTGACGGAGAAGCCGCTGAAGCTGCTGTACACCTATCCGGCGGTGGTTGTGGGAATGATTTATGCACTGTTACCGTTTATGATTCTGTCAGTGTATTCCAGCGCAGAGAAGCTGGATTTTACGCTGGTGGAGGCGGCCAGGGATTTGGGAGCGTCCTCCATTAAGGCTTTTTGGACGGTAAGCTTCAAGCTGACATTGCCCGGACTTTTGTCAGGTGTTGTCCTGACCTTTATTCCCTCTATGGGACTCTTCTTTATTGCGGATATTCTGGGTGGCAATAAAATTGTGCTGGTGGGAAGTGTGATTCAGGAGCAGATGACCAAGGGAAGAAATCAACCCTTTGCCGCAGCGCTCTCTGCTGTGCTGATGATTCTGACATACCTGATGATTCGGATATATCGCAGGGTTACGGGAACCTCGGAATTGGAGGGACTTGTATGATGAAACAGAACAGAAAGAAGCCTATGAAAGGGAAGAGATGGCCCTTTGTCTATGTGGGTGTGATTACAGCGATTACCTATATTCCGATTTTGCTGACGGTGGTTTATTCCTTTAACGCTTCCAAGATTTCTTCCATTTGGGAAGGCTTCTCGTTGAAATGGTACGGGGAGCTTTTTCGGGACCGGGAATTGGGAGAAGCGCTGTTAAACAGTTTGATTTTGGCGGTATTGTCCTGTACCTGCGCAGTGTTCATCGGCACTACGGGTGCGCTGGGAATGCATCGCAAAAGGAGCCGCGTGAATGATGCGGTGGCAGATATAGCCATGCTTCCGATTATGATACCGGAGATTATTTTGGGTATGGTATTTCTGTCGGTATTTTCCCTGATGGGGCTGCCCTTCGGTATGGTGACACTGGTGATTGCCCATACTACCTTTTGCGTGCCCTATATTTATTCCATGGTGAAGGCGCGGCTGGTGGGAATGGATAAAGCTCTGGAGGAAGCGGCACTGGATTTGGGCGCTTCCCGCATCCGGGTGTTTTTTGATGTGACCCTGCCTTTGATTATGCCTGCTATCTTGTCGGGAACCATGCTGGCTTTTGCCATGTCCTTTGATGATGTGGTAATCAGTATCTTCGTCACGGGGCCTGCCGTAAATACCCTGCCGGTGAAGATTTATACGAAGCTGAAAACGGGAGTCACGCCGGAGATTAATGCACTGTCTGCCCTGATGCTTGTCATCACGATAGTGCTGTTAATCCTGGCTGATAAGATAAATAAAATGAACAGTAAAAGAGAGGATTGAGTTTGATTATGAGAAAATGTATGAGCTTATTGTTATGCCTGTCACTGATGCTTGTTCTGTTGACCGGATGCGGTGGCGCGGATGAGAGTGCGGAAGGTAAAATCGGTGGTGAGATGAATCTGTACACATGGGATGGAATGTTCCCCCGGGAGATTCTGGACGGATTTGAAAAGGAGACCGGTGTGCGCATCAATTTCTCCCACTTTGATTTTGATGAGGATATGCTGGCAAAGTTGGAAGAGACCAAAGGCGGAGACTATGATTTCGTTATAGCAGATGATTATATTATTGAGATGATTATTGCGGAGGGCTTGGCGCAGAAGCTGGATACCTCCAAGCTGGAAAACTACGGAAACCTAAATCCGGTATTCATGTCCCAGTTCTATGACCCGTCCAATGAGTATACGGTTCCCTACGGAGCAGGTATTCCTCTGCTTGTATATGACCCTGCCCTGACAGATGTGGAGATTACCGGCTATGAGGATTTATGGAATCCGGCACTGGAGGATAATGTGGCGATTACCGCAAATTACCGAGTCATCAACGGTATCACCTTGAAAACCATGGGTCAGTCCATGAACACGGAGGATTTGAGCGCGATTCAGGCAGCAGGGGATAAATTGCTGCAGCTGGCTCCCAATATCCGCGTCATCAATGACAGCAACACCCAGGACTATCTTGTGAGCGGAGAGGTTGCGGCAGCATTTCTGTATTCTTCCCAGGTGACGGCGGCGGTCAATGCACGGGATGACCTTAAGGTGGTATATCCCAAGGAGGGGCTGGGCTTCGGTATCATGGCGGGCTTTATTCCTTCGGAGGCACCGAATGCGGAAGCTGCGTATGCGTTTATTGATTACATTAACCGGCCGGAGAATGCGGCGAAATGCTTTGAATATATCGGCTTTTATTGCACCAACAAGGCGGCAGATGATTTGATTTCCGAAGAGATGCAGAACCTTATTGTATTGCCTGAGGATGCAGCGGAGGGAGAGATTATTCAGAATATTTCTCAGGAGGCGGAGGATTTGCACGCAGAACTTTGGAATCAGTTTAAAGCTGCCTGCGATTAAGCTCGCGGAGGCATGAGGAAGCAGGAGGACTGACATGGCAGACAGAATCGATGATGCCACAATAGAATATGTGAGCATTCTGGCGCAGCTGTCTTTGACAGATGAGGAGAAGGAGCAGGCGAAGGCGGATATGGAACGCATGCTCACCTATATGGATAAGCTACAGGAGCTTGATACTGCCGGTACAGAGCCCATGTCCCATGTTTTTCCGCTGGAGAATGTGTTCCGTGAGGATGTGGTGATGGGACAGGATGAGGTGATGGAACAGGAGGCGAGGGATAAAATCCTGCAGAATGCTCCGGAGCAGAGTAACCATATGTTTGTGGTTCCCCGAACCATTGACGGACAATAAAATGGTGTTGCGATATTCTGCGGTTGGCAGGACAGAACGGTTTACAGGAGAAAAATATGGATATTTTGACATATACAGCAGTGGAGCTTGCCGGAGCGATTCGGGCAGGAAGGGTGACAGCGGTGGAGGCCATGCAGGCAGTGCTTGACCGGATGGAGAAGCTGGAGCCCTCCGTTCATGCTTACGTAACCGTGGACAGGAAGGCTGCCTTGCAAAAGGCCGCAGAGGTGCAACGGAGGATAGAGGCGGGGGAGCTCAGCGGTTCCCTGGCAGGTGTACCCATGGCAATCAAGGATAATCTGTGTACGGAGGGAATGCTTACCACCTGCTCCTCTAAAATGCTGCACAACTTTGTACCCACCTATACGGCGGAGGCAGTTTTGCAGCTGGAAAGGGCAGGTGCGGTTCTCATCGGCAAGACGAATATGGATGAATTTGCCATGGGTTCTACCACGGAGACCTCAGCCTACGGTGTGACCAGGAATCCCCACAATACGGAATATGTTCCGGGTGGCTCTTCGGGTGGTTCTGCGGCGGCAGTGGCGGCAGGGGAATGTTTCTTTGCACTGGGCTCCGATACCGGCGGCTCCGTCCGACAGCCGGCGTCCTTCTGCGGCGTGGTGGGTATGAAGCCTACCTATGGAACGGTTTCCCGCTACGGTCTGATTGCATATGGTTCTTCCCTGGATCAGATTGGTCCTTTGACGAAGGATGTAAGGGATTGCGCTACGGTTATGGAAATCCTTGCATCCTACGACAGTAAGGACTCCACCTCAGTCAAAAGGGAGGATACGGATTTTACTTCGGCGTTGCTTCCGGAGGTGAAGGGGATGCGTATCGGTATCCCCACAGATTACCTCGGGGAAGGACTGAACCCGGAGGTGAAGCGTGCTGTGCTGGATGCAGCAAAGGTTCTGGCAAAACAAGGTGCAGCGGTAGAGGAGTTTGCCCTGGGACTGACGGAGTATGCGGTTTCGACCTATTACACCATTGCCTCAGCGGAGGCAAGCTCCAATCTGGAACGGTTTGACGGCATCAAGTATGGTTACCGTACCGGGGAATTTACGGGATTGCATGATATGGTAAAAAAGACACGCTCCGAGGGCTTCGGAACGGAGGTCAAGAGGCGAATTATGCTGGGCACCTTTGTGCTCAGTGCCGGCTATTATGATGCCTATTATCTGAAGGCGTTGCGGGTGAAGGCATTGCTCAAACAGGCCTTTGACCGGGCTTTTGCAAGGTATGATATCCTTCTGGGACCGGTGGCACCCACCACTGCTCCCGGGCTGGGGGAGAGTCTGACAGACCCTCTAAAGATGTATCTGGGAGACATCTATACGATTTCAGCGAATCTGCTGGGTCTTCCCGGCATCAGTGTGCCCTGCGGCAAGGACAGCAAGGGTTTACCCATCGGTGTACAGCTGCTCGGTGACTGCTTTGGTGAGAAGAAGCTGATACAGGCAGCCTATACCTATGAGCAGACACGGCGGGGGTTGCAGGAGGAGACCGGACATCCGGACGAAAGAGGAGTAATGTATGGCAAAACAATATGAAACAGTAATCGGTCTGGAGGTGCATGTGGAGCTTGCTACCGAGACCAAAATCTTCTGTACCTGTTCCACCGCATTCGGCGGCGCTCCCAATACCCACACCTGTCCGGTCTGTACCGGTATGCCGGGTTCCTTGCCCGTATTGAACAGAAAGGTATTGGAGTATGCGGTTGCGGTGGGACTTGCCACCCACTGCGAAATTACAAAATACTGTAAATTTGACAGGAAAAACTATTTTTATCCGGATAACCCGCAGAATTATCAAATCAGTCAGCTGTATCTTCCTATCTGCAGGAATGGTCATGTGATTATTGAGACGGAGAACGGTGAGAAGTCCGTCGGCATTCATGAGATTCATATGGAGGAGGATGCGGGCAAGCTGATTCATGATGAGAAGGAGAATTGCAGTCTGGTGGATTATAATCGCTCCGGTGTACCCTTGCTTGAGATTGTGTCGGAACCGGATATGCGAAATGCGGGGGAGGTTATCGCCTATTTGGAGAAGCTTCGCATGCTGATGCAATATCTGGGGGCATCTGACTGCAAGCTGAATGAGGGTTCTATGAGAGCGGATGTGAATCTGTCGGTGCGAGAGGTGGGGGAGACCGCACTTGGCACCAGAACGGAGATGAAGAATCTGAACTCCTTCCGCTCCATAACCAACGCTATTGCGGGGGAGAGGGAACGTCAGATAGAGCTTCTTGCGTCCGGTCAGGCGGTGATACAGGAGACCAGACGCTGGGATGAGGAGAAGGAGTGCTCCTTCCCCATGCGTTCCAAGGAGGATGCCAAGGATTATCGGTATTTTCCGGATCCGGATTTGGTTCCCATCCGGCTTACGGATTCATTTGTAGATAGTGTCAGAGCAAAGCAGCCCGAATTCAGACCGGAGAAAAGGAACCGCTACAAAATAGAGTATGATATTCCGGATTACGATATTGACATTATCACCGGCTCCAAGCATATGGCTGATTTGTTTGAGGAGACTGTGGCACTCTGCAAGCAGCCCAAGAAGGTATCCAACTGGTTGATGGGAGAGACGCTTCGCTTGTTAAAGGAGAGGGAAATGGATCCTGAGGATATCCGATTTTCACCCGGACATCTGGCAGAGCTGATAGTCTTGACAGAACAGAAGGTCATTACCGGAACGGTGGCAAAGGAAGTGTTCGAGGAGATGTTTGACCGGGATATTGCACCGGCTCAGTATGTGGAGGAGCAGGGCTTGAAGACGGTTGAGGATGAGAGTGCTTTACGCCGGGCGGCGACTGAGACCATTGCCGCAAATCCGCAGTCCGCAGCAGACTATCGGATGGGCAAGGAGAAGGCAATCGGCTTCCTGGTGGGTCAGACCATGAAGGCCATGAAAGGCAAGGCTGACCCAATCCGCGTAAATAAGCTTTTGCAGGAATTACTCAAAGATGAAATCGATGAAATCCCTTGAGACATCCGGGTGCGGTGCTTTGACCATCACACCCACGGCTACATATTCCCCGACGAAGGGATAGGCGTCCTTGAGTGTCCGGCTGTCTGTTACGAAGATTCCCACGGGAACAGGCTTCTCCATTTCCTCCGGCTTGGTAGGGTCGATGGGGTCGGGCAGCACCAGATTCGGCTCGTAGGAATCAAGCGCTTCATCTATATATTCAATATATGCCTCGTCCACATAATAGAAGTAGGGCTCGTATTTGGCAATCTGTTCCTCCGACAGAATTTCCCGCAAGTCACAGAACATTCCCTGATTGGCCTGGTCGGGAAATATGGTGGAGTCTCCTACCATGACGTCAATGGTATTGGCTGCTGTGAGAGCTACCAGACGCTGGGAGGCAGACATGGTCAACTCGTCCACAGGGTTGTCGGAGAAGTTGATGGAATTGTCAATCATAACATCATATTCATTGGTGTCCACGCCGCAATACTCAGCGAAATTATCATGGAAGGCATCGATGTACTCCGTGTCTCTCAGGATGCTGTTCATGATCACGGCATAGAAGGCATCCTCCTTCTGACTGGTGATATCCCGTATGAGAATTGTCAGCAGCGTGACTACGAATACCGTCACGAGGACATGGAACTTGTAATAATCGAAGAAATAGATTGCTTTATCCTTCAGGCTTCCGTTCTTAATTCTTTCGCGGCTTTCTTTAAATTCATCCATTACCGGCATTATGATATCTTCCTTTCTCTGTTCGTATCCGTCGATAATAACCGATTCCTTTCCTATCATAAGTGTTTGCGGGGGGAATGTCAATGAAGGCATTCTAACCGGAATCTTAAAAAAAAATAAAATGCATTCCAATTAGGAAAAGTTGCCTTGCAAGATAAATCAAGATGTTATATCATTGACTCATACAGGTTGTATGATTATGCGAAAAGGATAGGATAAAAGAATGAGTGAAACTTATGTAGAATGTCTGGTAAAACAAAAGAAAGCAGGAGCTGCCGGTTTTTTCAAGGTGGTATTGATTGTGTTAACCGTAATTTTCGGTCTGGCAATGTTTGTGTTCGGGTTGATTCCCTGCTTGCTGGCAATTGCCTGCGGTGTAGGTGCCTATTTCCTTAATCTGATGTCAGATTTGGAATATGAGTATCTGTATCTGGACAAGGAATTGGTGGTAGATAAGGTTATGGCCAAGACCAAGAGAAAGAGAGTGGCGACCTACAGTGTTGACAGAATGGAAATTCTTGCACCGGTTAAGTCATATCATCTGGATGGTTACAAGAACCGCGATGCGAAGGTAAAGGACTACAGTGTGGGAGTGGAGCTGCAGCCGGATTTGCGCTACGCCATGTATTACGAGGGCGGCATCAAGCTTTTGCTGAATCCCTCCGAGGAGCTGGTGAAGGCTATCAAGAGCGTGGCACCCCGTAAGGTCTTTACCGAGTAAGGCAAAAATAGTGAGAAAACTATACTTTTTATGATAAATTTTTTGTAATTTTTCATGTTGACAGTGATATCAATCTTTGGTACACTCATTTGAAAATCATTTTAATAACGATACAGGAGGAAAGAAAATGGGACAGATTATTGGTGAAGGCATTACCTTTGATGACGTATTGTTGGTACCCGCGTACTCTCAGGTGATTCCCAATCAGGTGGATTTGACCACATGGCTTACAAATAAGATTAAGCTGAACATTCCTATGATGAGTGCAGGAATGGACACCGTTACCGAGCACCGTATGGCTATTGCAATGGCAAGACAGGGTGGTATCGGTATTATTCACAAGAACATGTCTATTGAAGCACAGGCAGAAGAGGTAGACAAGGTAAAACGTTCAGAGAACGGTGTTATCACAGATCCCTTTTCTTTAACTCCCGAACATACATTGGCAGATGCGGATGCCTTGATGGGCAAATTCCGTATTTCCGGTGTGCCCATCACGGAAGGCCGTAAATTGGTAGGTATTATCACCAACCGTGACCTGAAATTTGAAACGGATTTCACGAAAAAGATTAAAGAGTCCATGACCAGCGAGGGACTGATTACCGCTGAGGAGGGCATCACCCTGGAGGAGGCCAAGAAGATTCTTGCAAAGGCCAGAAAAGAGAAGCTTCCCATCGTGGACAAGGATTATAATCTGAAGGGTCTTATCACCATTAAGGATATTGAGAAGACGATTAAATATCCTCTTGCAGCAAAGGATGCACAGGGCAGATTGCTCTGCGGTGCTGCAGTAGGTATCACCGCAAATGTTTTGGACCGTGTTGCAGCCTTGGTTGCAGCTAAGGTTGATGTGGTGGTTCTGGATTCCGCACACGGACATTCCCAGAATGTATTGAACTGTGTGAAGATGATTAAGGAAGCATATCCCGATTTGCAGGTTATTGCAGGTAATGTGGCGACCGGTGAGGCGACGAAAGCGTTAATCGAAGCAGGAGCTGATGCGGTTAAGGTTGGCATCGGACCCGGTTCCATCTGTACTACCCGTGTGGTAGCAGGTATCGGTGTCCCCCAGATTTCTGCCATTATGGATTGCTACGCTGTTGCGAAAGAGTATGGTATTCCTATTATCGCAGACGGAGGTATCAAGTACTCCGGAGACATTACCAAGGCGATTGCTGCAGGCGGTAATGTATGTATGATGGGAAGCATGTTCGCAGGATGTGAGGAGAGCCCCGGAGAGTATGAGCTGTTCCAGGGCAGAAAATATAAGGTATATCGTGGCATGGGCTCCATCGCTGCAATGGAGAACGGCAGCAAGGACCGCTACTTCCAGACCAATGCCAAGAAGCTGGTTCCGGAGGGCGTGGAAGGACGTGTTGCTTATAAGGGCAGTGTGGAAGATACCGTATTCCAGCTGATGGGAGGTCTCCGTTCCGGTATGGGTTATTGCGGAGCAAAGGATATTGAGACCTTGAAGGAGACGGGAAGATTTGTGAAGATTTCCGCAGCTTCCCTGAAGGAGAGTCATCCTCATGATATTCACATCACCAAGGAAGCTCCCAACTACAGTGTAGATGAATAATAAACGTTGCTTATTGGAGCGCATATCTGATATCGGATATGCGCTCCCTCTTTTTGTGAGAATATTCGGGGAAAGAATCCATAAAAAAATGTACAATTCATGTAATTTGTGATAAAATAATACTATCCGAGACCTGAGGGGGTCTTGGTGAGAGGGTGTAAAAGTTAAGAAAATAAGAGGGTTATGTGCGTGTCTTATCGGGAATTAATTAACGAAAGAGAATTACAGCATCTGCAGGATGAGGTCTGCTCCGTATTGGAAGTACTTGCATATTGTATTGATGCGGAAGGAAAAGAGATTACGAGACTGTCCGGCTCCGAGGAAGCCAAGCAGAAAATGCCGGAGTATGTCACTGCGGATATGCTTCAAACGATTTTGGGCAGAGTGGAGGAAGGCTCTCTGGAGGATTTCGCAATAGAGGAAATCGAGGGAACCAATGTTAAAATTGCTGCGGTGGCAGTGCGGGTCGAAGAGGATACGGTTTTTTACTGGGTAGTGGCGGATGTCAACGGGACGAAGGATTCCGTTCAGTTCTTTCAGGTGCTGGATTTGCTGCGGGATACCAGCTATACCTTACTTGTGAACAAGATTTCCAGCTTCAGTGCGGAGGCTGAGAAACGCAAAAGTCAATATGCCCAGCAGGCAATGCGCAAGGATTTGCATGCGTTGGAGGCAACGACAGCTATTGTGCAGCTTTTGGACAGTGATGATCCCATTGAAAAGATTATGGACGGCTGGCTGAATCTTTTGTCGGAGCATCTGCAGCCTGATACCGCGGAGATTTTTCAAATGCATACTGACGGAGCAACCATGGATGTGCTCTGCGAGTGGAGAAAGCCTGACTTGGTATCCGTCTTCGACCAGACGAGAAATGTTTCCACCATTCCGTTTCTCTATACGGAGAAGCCTCTGGTGTTGACCATTGACACCTGTCAGAATGAGTACCGGGATGCGTTTGAGTACGCGAATATCAAGTCGGTCATGGTATTCCCCATCCTCCGTCAGGAGAACGGCGGGATGGTTCTGGTAATGAATCATCGGGAACAGAAATATACCTGGAATATGGAGGAGATTAAATTCACAGCGGATGCGGTCAAGATTTTGCAGAATGTTTTGACCAAGCGCATCCAGAAGAATTCCCTGGCAAGCTCCTATGAGGCTCTGGAGGCCATTCTGGATAATGTGGGCTGTGCAATCTATGTGATGGATAAGGGCACCCGGAGTATGCTTTTTGCGAACAGAAGATTACAGAAGATATTCGGCAGGGAGCTACAGGAGAACCGCTTCCAGGGAATGCTTCAAAGAGGAGTCTGTCAGGACCGGACCAGTGGCGCCTATGAGCTCTTCCTGGGGGAAAAGGAGCAGTGGTATGATTTGCTCTACAAAGAGATCGCCTGGGTGGATGGCAGAGAGGCTGTGCTGTATTCTCTTTACGACATCACGGACAAAAAATTATATCAGAAAAAAATAGAGCAACAGGCATACACGGATTTCCTGACCGGTCTGTACAACAGAATGTGCTGCGAAAGAGATTTGGCAAGGCAGATTGACGAGGCAAAGCGCAAAGGGGAAACGGGCGCCATCCTGTATTTGGATTTGGACGATTTCAAGCATATCAATGACGGCTTGGGACATCAGTACGGGGATATCCTGCTGAAATCCATTTCACAATCCTTAAAGGATATTGAGGGAATTCAGAGAACCTGTTACCGTATGGGCGGAGATGAATTTGTCATTGTAGTTCCTCCGGGCTACTACGCTGAGCTCGACCGCATTATCGATGACATCCGGCAGATATTCAGCAAACCCTGGTTCCTGAAGGATGGGGACTATTATTGTACCATGAGTATGGGCATTGTTACCTTCCCTGATGCGGGTGAATTCGTGGCCGATTTGGTCAAAAAGGCAGATATAGCCATGTATGAGGCCAAGAAGAGCGGCAAAAACAGAATCTCCAGATACAAGGATGGTATCGATTCTGTATCAGGCAGACGTCTGGATATGGAAAAGAATATGCGTGACGCGACCGTGGGAGGATACAAGGAATTTCAGGTGTATTACCAGCCCATCATCAATGTGGAAAACGGTGAGACAAGGTGCGTAGGTGCAGAGGCTTTGATTCGCTGGAACAGTCAGAATCTGGGCTTTGTCCCTCCGGCGGAGTTTATTCCGCTGGCGGAGTATCTGGGACTGATTAATCCCATCGGTAATTATGTGCTGAAGGAAGCCTGCTTCCACTGTAAGGAATGGAATGATAACGGCTATCCGGACTACAAGGTCAATGTGAATTTGTCGGTGGTTCAGCTTCTGCAGGCGGACATCGTGGAAATTGTTGAACGCACCCTGCAGGAGACACAGATTAAACCCTGTAACCTGACTTTGGAGGTGACGGAAAGCCTTGCAATCAACGATATGGAACGCATGAAGGAGATTTTGAACAAGATTAAAAGCCTTGGTGTGAAAATTGCGCTGGATGATTTCGGTACAGGATATTCTTCCCTGAATCATATCCGGGAGATTCCCGTGGATGTGATTAAGGTGGATCAGATTTTTGTCAGAGATTTGACAGCTGACCCCTATTCACAGTCCTTTATCAAGATGATTGCGGAATTGGGTGAGACCATCGGAGTCAGCATTTGTGTGGAGGGCGTTGAGACCGGCGAGCAGCATCAGGTGCTGCAGGGTATGAAGGTAAAGTATGCTCAGGGCTACTATTTTGACCGCCCCATGCCCAGAGCGGACTTTGAAAAAAAATATGTGAGCTAAGGTATTGCAAAAGAAGCTGAAACCATGTAATATAAAGACATGAGTTGCACGACTGGCGGAAAGCAGGAGACTGCAGTGGGAGGACCCACAGGGAGTGTAGCGTGTTGAATGAAAGCCGACCGCCTGGGCACCACTTAGATGCAAATGCTATGTGATGCTCGGGTGGTCGTTTTTAGTTATTCATCTGATAGGAGGAAATGAAATGTTATCACTGGAACAGGAATTGAAAACCAATGCGTATCCCGGAAGAGGTATTGTAATCGGAAAGTCTGCAAACGGTAAATATGCAGTGACCGCTTATTTTATCATGGGAAGAAGCTCCAACAGCCGCAACCGTGTATTCGTGACAGAGGGAGAAGGAATCCGCACAGAGGCCTTTGACCCTTCCAAGCTGGAAGACCCCAGCCTGATTATCTATGCGCCGGTGAGAGTGCTGGGCAACGATACCATTGTAACCAACGGTGACCAGACAGATACCATCTATGAGGGAATGGACAGGCAGCTTACCTTTGAACAGTCCTTAAGAAGCAGGGAGTTCGAGCCGGATGCTCCCAATTACACACCTCGTATTTCCGGTGTTATGCATATCGAAGAGGGCAAATACAGCTATGAGATGTCCATTTTGAAGAGCAATCACGGAGATGGCTCTTCCTGTGTGCGTAATACCTTTTCCTATGAGACACCGCTGGCCGGTGAGGGACATTTCATTCACACCTATATGCATGACGGCAATCCTCTTCCCAGCTTTCGGGGGGAACCCAAGCAGGTTGAGATTCCGGATGATATGAATGCATTCACGGATATGCTTTGGAGCAGCTTGAATGAGGAGAACAAGGTTTCCCTGTTTGTGAGATACATTGACATTGCAACCGGCAAGTATGAAACTAAGATTATCAATAAGAATGTGTAAGCTTTATATGGCAATCATACGATAAGCATTCGGAAAGCATACACTTCCGAAGGAAATGGAGAGAAGAAAATGAACGAAATAGAATTGAAATATGGTTGTAACCCGAATCAGAAGCCTTCCCGAATTTACATGGAGGACGGAAGCGAACTGCCCGTTACCGTGTTGAACGGCAAGCCCGGCTATATTAATTTTCTGGATGCCTTCAATGGCTGGCAGCTGGTTAAGGAGTTGAAGGAGGCGACAGGGCTCCCTGCGGCAACCTCCTTTAAGCATGTATCTCCCGCAGGTGCAGCAGTGGGTCTCCCGTTGGATGATACCCTGGCAAAGATTTATTGGGTAGATGATCTGGGTGAGCTTTCCCCTCTGGCATGTGCCTATGCAAGGGCAAGAGGCGCTGACAGAATGTCCTCCTTCGGTGATTTCATTGCGTTGTCCGATGTGTGTGACACGGACACTGCGAAGCTGATTAAGAGAGAGGTTTCCGACGGCGTGATTGCTCCCGGATATACGGATGAGGCACTGGCAATTCTGAAGGAAAAGAAAAAGGGCGGCTACAATATCATTCAGATTGCAGAGAACTATGTGCCGGCACCCATTGAGAAGAAGCAGGTATACGGCATCACCTTTGAACAGGGAAGAAATGAACTGGATATCAATGGCGATTTGCTCTCTAATATAGTGACCGAACAGAAGGAGATTCCGGAGAGCGCTTTGATTGATATGAAGATTGCACTGATTACCTTGAAATATACCCAGTCCAACTCTGTGTGCTATGTAAAGGACGGACAGGCAATCGGTATCGGTGCGGGTCAGCAGTCCCGTATTCACTGTACCAGACTGGCCGGCTCCAAGGCGGACAACTGGTTCCTTCGTCAGTCTCCTCAGGTGATGAACCTTCAGTTTGTGGACAGCCTGGGAAGAGCAAACCGTGATAATGCAATTGATGTCTACATGGGTGATGAGTATATGGATGTGCTGGCAGACGGTACCTGGGAGACTATCTTCAAGGTAAAGCCTCCTGTCTTCACACGGGAGGAGAAGAGGGCATGGCTTGATAAGATGCAGGATGTAACGCTTGGCTCGGATGCTTTCTTCCCCTTCTCCGACAATATTGAGAGAGCCTATAAGAGCGGCGTGAAATACATTGCACAGCCGGGTGGCTCTGTTCGGGATGATGCGGTGATTGACTGCTGTAACAAGTATCAAATGGTTATGGCATTCACCGGTATCAGATTGTTCCATCATTAATAAGCGTCCATAGGACGGGTGCATGACAAATGGGTAGACGGTATGCTGCCCATTTGTTTGTATGTATCGTTTTCCTGCAAAATGCTTTCACAGATACCGCAAACAGGTATAAAGATATCAATACAATAAGAAATAGATGGAGTAGCAATATATGAGATTATCTGATTTGCAGAAATATCAGTCAATTACGATACAATGTCATGACAATCCGGATGCGGATACAGTAGGTGCCGGCTATGGCCTGTATCGTTTTTTCTCGGATAAGGGCTGTTCGGTTCGCCTGATATACAGCGGGTTTAACAGAATTGCCAAGTCGAACCTGAAAATGATGATAGAAAAGCTGGGTATTCCCATTGAGTATGTGCCGGCGGGGCAATCAAAAAGGATAGAAGGACTTCTGATCACCGTGGATTGCCAGTACGGCTCAGGAAACGTGACCTGTTTTGAAGCGGATGAAGTGGCGGTGATTGATCATCATCCCCTGGAGCTGAGTGGGGTGGAGAAGAGTAGGGTTCAGGTAAATCTCGGAAGCTGTTCCACCCTGGTATGGAATATGCTCAGAGAAGAAAACTATCCGGTGAGAGCCGATATCCATTTGGGAACGGCGCTCTATTACGGTTTGTATATGGATACAAATCAGTTTGCTGAGCTTTTCAATCCTCTGGATATGGAGATGAGAGAAAATGTCACAATTGATATGCAGCTGATGACACAGCTTCGCAATGCAAATATTTCCTTAAAAGAGCTGGAAATCGCAGGAATTGCAATGATACGATATAATTATAACGAAAAATACCGTTTCGCGATTATCAGAACACAGCCCTGCGACCCTAATGTAGTGGGCTTAATCAGCGATTTCCTGCTACAGGTGGATGTGATTGATACCTGCGTGGTGTATAATGAAATCAACGATGGCTACAAAATATCCGTGCGAAGCTGTATTAAGGAAGTGAACGCCAATGAGCTGGCGGTATATCTTACGGATGAGATTGGCTCCGGAGGCGGTCATTATGAGAAGGCGGGTGGCTTCATCAGTATGAAGTATTTTGAACAGAAATATCCCGACTTACATTCCGAAGCATACTTTAATAACCGTATGACAGAGTATTTTGATGCTGTTACAAATTCCGGGGGGGAATTCCCGGAGGAATGAGAAAAAGTAGTTTATTATTTTTGACGTATATGTTAAAATAATAGGAAACAGTTTGATTTGGAGAGGTAGGAAATACCATGAGCGAAATGGAAAATGCAGTAATGGATGAAAAGGCGGAAAAGGAATCTAAGAATTTCATCGAGCAGATTATCGAGAAGGATTTGGCAGAGGGCGTATACGATACCGTACACACCAGATTCCCTCCGGAGCCCAATGGATATCTTCATATCGGACATGCGAAGTCCATTCTGGTGAATTATCTGACTGCACAGAAATACGGCGGAAAATTCAACATGCGTTTTGATGATACCAATCCTACGAAGGAAGATATAGAGTTTGTAGAGTCCATCAAGGAGGATGTGCAGTGGCTTGGAGCAGACTGGGAGGACAGATTGTTCTATGCCTCCAACTATTTTGATGAGATGTATGAGGCTGCTGTAAAGCTGATTCGGAAGGGCAAGGCATATGTGTCCGATTTGACGGCTGAGCAGATTAAGGAGTACCGGGGAACCTTCACCGAGCCCGGAAAGGAAGATCCCTTCAGTGCGCGAAGCGTGGAGGAAAACCTTCAGCTGTTCGAGGAGATGAAGAACGGCAAATATGCAGACGGTGAGAAGGTGCTTCGTGCCCGCATTGATATGACCTCCCCCAACATTAATATGCGTGACCCCGTTATCTATCGTGTGGCTCATATGACACATCACAATACCGGAGATAAATGGTGCATCTATCCCATGTATGATTTCGCGCATCCCATAGAGGATGCCATAGAGGGAATTACCCATTCCATCTGTACTCTGGAATTTGAGGATCACAGACCGCTCTATGACTGGGTGGTAAGAGAATTGGAATATCCCCATCCTCCGAAGCAGATTGAACAGGCTAAGATGTATTTAAAGAACGTGGTGACAGGTAAGAGATATATTAAGAAGCTGGTTTTGGACGGTATTGTGGACGGCTGGGATGACCCCAGACTGGTATCCATCGCCGCACTTCGCCGCCGTGGCTTCACACCGGATTCCATCAAGAAATTTGTGGAGATGTGCGGTGTATCCAAGGCGCAGTCCGTTGCAGATTATGCTGCACTGGAATATTGTATCCGTGAGGATTTGAAGGCTAAGGCTCCCCGTTACATGGCCATTCTTGATCCGGTGAAGCTGGTGATTGACAACTATCCGGAGGGTGAGACACAGATGCTGGAGGCTGTCAATAATCCGGAGTCAGAGGAGCTGGGAAAACGTCAGGTTCCCTTTGGCAAGGTTCTGTATATTGAGAGAGAGGACTTTATGGAGGAGCCTCCCAAAAAGTATTTCCGCATGTTCCCCGGCAATGAGGTTCGTCTGATGAATGCTTACTTTGTGAAGTGCACGGGCTGCGTGAAGGATGAAAGCGGTAAAGTAATAGAAGTACATGGTACCTACGACCCTGCGTCGAAGGGTGGCAACAGCCCGGATGGCCGTAAGGTAAAGGGCACCATTCACTGGGTGGCAGCTGAACAGGCTGTGAAGGCAGAGGTGAGACTGTACGAGAATATCATTGATGAGGAGAAGGGAGTATATAATGAGGACGGCAGCCTGAATTTGAATCCCAACTCTCTGACAGTGTTAAAGGAGTGTTATCTGGAGCCTGCCTTTGCAGATGCCAAGGCATATGACAGATTCCAATTTGTGAGACAGGGCTTTTTCTGTGTGGATTACAAGGACTCCAAACCCGGAGCATTGGTGTTTAACAGAATCGTATCTTTAAAGAGCTCGTTTACGTTGCCGAAGAAGGATTGATTCTGAGAGCGCGCTGAAGCGGCGCAGAAATGAGGATGGCTATGGCAGGTATATTGTCGGGATTGTCAGGGCTTGGCTTAGGCAATCTGGAAAATATGAAGCTTTATGAAGAAGCGAAGGAAGAAACGGCTGAAGTACAGAATGCAGCGGTAACCAAGGTGCAGGAAAAGGATTTGATTCTGGATAAAACCATTACCTGTCCCGTTTGCGGTGAGACGTTTTCGTCAAAAATCATGAAAACCGGCAAGGCAAAATTGTTGAGGACAGACAGTGATTTACGTCCTGTTTACGAGGGAATTGATGCTGTGAAGTATGACGTACAGCTGTGCACCAACTGCGGATATGCAGCGTTGTCGCGTTTCTTTCCCGGTATTACCGGTGTGCAAGCCAAGCTGGTGCGTGAAAATATCAGTTCGAGAGTGCGCCTGCATCCCTTTGACGGTGATACCTATACCTACGAGGAGGCCTTGGAGCGTTATAAGCTTGCACTTGCGAATGCTGTGATAAAGAAGGCAAAAGCCGGTGAAAAGGCGTACATTTGCCTGAAGAGTGCCTGGCTGCTTCGCGGCTATGTGGAGTATTTGGAGGAGGACGGTGACAAAGTCACGGATCTGGGAAGCTTAAAGGAGCAGGAAGAGGAATACTTATTGAACGCCTACAACGGTTTTCTGGAGGCCAGACAGACAGAGAATATGCCCATATGCGGCATGGATCAAATGACAGTAGATTGTCTGGTGGCGGAATTGGCATATCACCTCAAAAAATACGATGTGGCAGGACAGCTGGTAGCCTCCATCCTGACATCTCCTGTTGCCAACAGTCGTATGAAGGATAAGGCCAGGGATTTGAAGGAACGGATTCTGGCAGACATTAAAAATCGGACAAGCTGAGAGCACTGACATAAAAACGGACCATGCATCATGCATGGTCCGTTTGGCTTCAGTGTGCCGGACGGCACAAGTTTTCCAACTAATTGTCCTGAATGGGAGGCTCTTCGTCCGTGGATTCTTCATCGAAGAATTCCTCCACAGTCTCCTCAAACTTCTCTTCGACGGTCTGTGCAACCGGCTCTGAGTCTTCTGAGGCGTTTGGTTCCTCCCTGTTGAGAGAAACATAACTGCGGGAGGAGGTGTCGGTATCGTCATCGAGATCATCGCTGAAATCATCATAATCGTCATCGTCATCCTGTAACACGGAATTTGCAGTGTCCTTTTTCTGAACGTAGTAATAGGCAGCCGCAGCTGCTGTTCCGACTGCAGCAGTAAAGAGTAAGAATTTACCGAATTTTTTGGCCATATGGGTACTCCTTTCTGTTTGGTCATTATACCATTATATTAATACTATTTTGCGAAAATGAAAAGAGATTATGTAAAAAGTTTCAAAAAAATCTCGTTGGCTTGAAACCGAAGTCAGAGTGTGCTAAACTAGCAATATCTCTGCCCGGAGGATAATGAAATGAATGCCAAATTTTTTGATTTGAAAAAAGAAAAACAGGATAGAATGATTAATGCCGCGCTTAAGGTTTTTGCGATTCACGGATATCGTCATGCCAGTACGGATGATATTGTGCGTGAAGCAGCCATCAGCAAGGGATTATTATTTCATTATTTCGGGAATAAGCTTGGCGTATATAGCTTTGTATATGATTATAGTGTGAGATATATCACCCTGGAGATGAAATCTACAATCGATCCCAATGAAACAGACATGTTCACACTGGTAAAGCAGGCGGAGGATGCCCGTATGCATGCCATGCGCGGTTACCCTTATATGCAGCAGTTTTTGAACCGCTCCATGTCGGAGGATGTCAGTGAAGCCCTGCTTGCCGTTGAGGAGAAGAGAACTGTCCTGTTGGATGCCTATGAGAGCATCCGCGGACAGATGGATTTCCATGCTCTGCCGTCAGGTGTTGACGGTGACAAGATTGTAAAGATGCTTGACTTGACCATCAAGGGCTTGATGACAGAGCACTTTCAGGACGCATCCTTCCAACCGGAGATGCTGTATGAGGAAGTAGTAGACTACGTGGACATGATGAAGCAAATCATATATCATTGATTATTTGCTCATCTTGTAAACGGGATCTGCCGGATAACCGCCCTTTAATTTCTGCATGCCTCTTTGAATGGCATCCCTGGAATTTTTCCAATCGGCATCTTTGTTGCGATAATCGAATTTCTCTACCATCCATGCCACATCCTCAGCCAATCGTTGCATATTGTTTTCCATGAGCGGAATTACCATATCATAGAATTGTTTCTTCTCTTTGTCGGAGAGGTGTCTGTCAGCAGCCTCACACAGGCGTCCGAAATGAGGCAGGCAGAAGCCTTTGCCGTGTCCGATTTTGTCGCGGAAGGAGGTGTCCTGCGCAAACAGGTAAAAGAAGGTATCCAGATACCTTGCATAGGTTTCCTCGTATTGCCTGCAGATATAGCAGGAGCTTTCCTTCTCCCTCACCCACATGCCGATGGCGTTGCCGCTTTCGGCGGTCTTGCGGAATTTCTTTTTTAGGGCTGTTTGCCCGGGCTGAAAGCCGGAAAGCTGCTTGTGCATTTCAGCTATCATCTGCTTGTAGTGGGTTTTCAGAATCCAGGCATTGCCCAGAGTGTTGCCGTAATCAAACATCTTCTGAAAGTGCGCGCGGCAGAAGCCTGCCTTGTCGGTCTTTTCCCGGATATCGGCTTCCATGTAGGAGGAACCGGAGCCCAGCACGAAATCCAACAAATCCTGTTCGATATTTCTCTCGATATAACAGAAGGGACACTCGTCCTGTGCATTGACTGCGTCGTTTAAAGGGATGGTGTATAGCTTTTCTTTCATGTTCGTCCTCACTTTGTAAATTCTGTATTCTTTTGCATCAGAAGGTATGATAGGTTTATTGTAAAATATTTGAAAAGAAATGGCAATGTCAATCAACTTCTGCTTGACTGACTGCGGATAGAAAGTTATCATTTTTAGTGAAGGTTAAAATGTCAAACAAAAGAATTGACGATTTACAGGAGGGTGAATTTATGAGCGACAAAAACGCACAAACTCCGGCAAAGCTGGGGGAAAACGGTATTTATGATGCCAAAACCTTGGGAACACCCAAGGTGCTTCTGTTGGGCTTGCAGCATATGTTTGCAATGTTTGGGGCAACCATTCTGGTTCCCATGCTGACGGGACTGGATGTTTCCACTACCTTATTGTTTGCCGGTCTGGGAACCTTATTGTTCCATTTGCTGACCAAGGGAAAGGTTCCCGCATTTCTGGGTTCTTCTTTTGCATTCTTAGGCGGTTATGCGGCGATAGCACCCATGGCGGATGAGGCCGGTAATGCCATTTCCAACAAGGAGCTGCTTCCCTATGCCTGTGTGGGTGTCGCATGTGCAGGCTTGCTTTACTTACTGTTGGCGTTGTTGATTAAGATATTCGGTGCCGGTCAGGTAA
>CAZPRB010000007.1:0-8075 GCA_964588645.1 uncultured Acetatifactor sp.
AATGAATAAATACAGAGGTGCGACATGACGAAGAAGCAATTGGCTCTTGAGATCATCGAGAAGTTAAAAAAAGAATATCCTGAGTGCGCCTGTTCTCTGGAGTATGACCAGGCATGGAAGCTGCTTGTGAGTGTTCGGCTGGCGGCGCAGTGCACGGATGCGAGAGTGAATGTAGTGGTGGAAGGCTTATATGAGAAGTTTCCGGATGTGAATGCACTTGCCGATGCATCTGTGGAGGAGATTGAGGCAATCGTGCGTCCCTGCGGTCTGGGAAAGAGCAAAGCAAGAGATATCAGTGCCTGTATGAAGATTCTGCGGGATGAATATGACGGAAACGTCCCGGATGATTTTGATACGCTCTTGAAGCTGCCCGGTGTAGGAAGAAAAAGTGCGAATCTTATCATGGGAGATGTGTTTGGAAAGCCTGCTATCGTGACAGATACTCATTGTATCAGGCTGGTGAACAGAATGGGATTAGTGAAGGGAATCAAAGAGCCTGCAAAGGTAGAAAAAGAGCTGTGGAAGCTGATTCCGCCTGAGGAAGGGAATGATTTCTGTCATCGCTTGGTGTATCACGGAAGGGAGGTTTGTACGGCGCGTACAAAGCCCTATTGTGATAATTGTTGTTTGAAGGATATCTGTAAAAAAGTGATATAGAGGGGTGGATGCTATGAGAATGTATGATATCATCATGAAAAAACGGAATGGAGGAGAGCTTAGCAGAGAAGAAATTGAGTTTTTTGTTGAGGGCTATACCAAAGGAGAAATACCGGATTATCAGGTATCTGCTCTGATGATGGCAATTTATTTCCGTAAAATGACGGAAGCGGAGACACTTCATCTGACCATGGCTATGGCGCATAGCGGTGAGATACTTGATTTGTCGGCTATCAAGGGAATCAAGGTGGATAAGCATAGTACGGGAGGTGTGGGTGATAAAACATCCCTTGCACTTATTCCCATGGTGGCGGCATGCGGAATTCCGGTAGCCAAAATGAGCGGCAGAGGTCTGGGACATACCGGAGGAACCATTGACAAATTAGAAAGCTTTCCGGGATTTTCCACAGCGATAACTGCTGAAAAATTTATGAAAAATGTGAATGAAATCGGAATCGCTATTATGGGTCAGACGGCTGATCTGGCGCCTGCTGACAAAAAGCTTTATGCACTGCGGGATGTTACGGCAACTGTGGATAATATGTCCCTGATAGCCAGCTCCATTATGAGTAAAAAGCTGGCAGCCGGAGCAGATGCGATTGTGCTGGATGTGAAAACGGGCAGCGGTGCCTTCATGAAAACAGAGGACGATGCGCTGGCTCTTGCCCAAGAGATGGTTCAGATTGGTAATAATGCCGGCAGACGAACCATTGCAGTGGTGTCTGATATGGACCAGCCCTTGGGGCGCGCCATCGGCAATGCATTGGAGGTAAAGGAGGCAATTGATACCTTAAAAGGCTGCGGCCCAAAGGACTTTGAGGAGCTTTGCCTTACCTTGGGAACCCAGATGCTTCTGGCAGGAGGAATCGTTTCTGAGGAACAGAAGGCGCGAGATATGCTTCGTCAGACCATTCGCGACGGCAGCGCTCTTAGGAAGCTGGCAACCTTTGTGGAGGCGCAGGGAGGAGATTCCGCTGCAGTGTTACGGCCGGAGTTGCTTCCTCATGCAAATATAATCATGCCGATTACAGCGGACAGAGAGGGGTATATTTCTCATATCGAATGTGATGAAATAGGCATCTGTTCGTTAATTCTCGGCGGGGGAAGAGAGACAAAGGAAAGTGAAATCGACCTTTCTGTAGGTCTTGTTCTGGAGAAAAAAGTCGGTGATGCTGTAAAGAAAGGGGATATACTTGCCTTTCTTCATGCCAATGATGAAGGGAAGGCACAAATTGCAAAGGAGCGTTTTCTCCGTGCTTATCATATCTCGGAGGAGAAGCCGGAAGCGACCCCGCTCATTAAGAGAATAATTGTATAGGTTTCCCAGTCATTGATTTTCCCACATGGGAATATAATGATACCATGAGAAAGAAAGAAAAAAACCGCAAAAAAGAAATATTAATGGAATCTCTGCAATTACCCAGGGATATCTGCATGGGAGCGCTAAGAGTCACAATTACAGGAAATGCAGAAGCATGGATTGAGAATTATAGAGGGATTCTGGAGTATACAGACCAAATGATATTGCTTCAGGCAAAGAACTGCAGAGTGTGCTTTGAGGGCACAAGACTTTCCATTGATTATTATACCGGTGAAGATATGAAAATCAGCGGAAATATTTGTAATGTGCGATATCTGTAATGTGGAAAATCAGAGGTTGGTATGACAGGGTTATTGAAGTATCTCAAGGGTTACGTGCGGATAAAGGTATGGGGGTTCTCCCCGGAGCGATTTATGAATTTGTGCGGCAACAAAGATATTCTGCTGTGGGATATCGTGAAGGACGGAGATGTCTATGCTATGTACATCAGTCTTCAGAGCTTTTATAGGCTTCGTCCCATTGTGAGAAAGACCGGAACCAGGGTAGTCATATTACAAAGATATGGACTACCTTTTTTACTGCCATTTCTGTTTCGCAGGAAGGTATTCTTTGTCGGGTTGTTTTTCGCTGTGGCTTTTTGGATGCTTTCCTCGCTTTTTATCTGGGATATTGAGATATCGGGCAATTATCGGATTACAGAAGACAGCTTCCGGACATTTTTGACTGCATACGATGTGAAGGTGGGAATGCGGAAGAGTGAGCTTGATATTGAGGCAATGGAAAAGGAAATCCGTAAAAGGTTTTCTCAGATTACCTGGACTTCTGCCAAATTGTCCGGTACAAAGCTTTTTATTGAAGTGAAAGAAAATGATGCCCCTATTTTGAATGATGAACCCGTACAAAGTGTAGGGTCTGATCTGGTGGCGGAATATGATGGGAAGATAACGGCAATGATAGTGCGTTGCGGGATACCTAAGGTAGCAATCGGCGATGAGGTGACGAAGGGAACCGTGCTTGTGGAGGGCAGTGTGCCTATCTATAATGAGGATACCACAGTGCGGGAGTATCAGTATGTGGATGCGGATGCAGATATCCTGATAGAGCATACAAGAAGCTTCCGTGCCGAACTTCCCTTTGATTATGTTGGCAAGGAATATACAGGCAGAACAAAGCAACGATTTTATTTGCGAATCGGTCAAAAGGAATGGCGGATGCCGGAAGAAAGACCGTTTCTGACCTATGACAGTGTCATCAGAGAGAGCAGACCGGTGCTGTTTGACAAATTATCCGTACCTGTTTTCATAGGCTCCTATACCCACCGGGAATATCAAAATACAGAACATGAATATACGCTGGAACAGGCGCAGGAGATTCTCAATGAAAAATTAAACATATTTCTCTCAAGTTTAGATGAAAAAGGGGTACAAATAATTGAAAAAAATGTTAAAATAGATACGAGTGGCGGCACATGGGTGACAGAGGGTGATTTTGTTGTGTTGGAGCCCGGCTGTGTGAAAGTCGCTGTCAAGAAACAGAATATCGGAGAGAATAAGATTCATGAGCGAGATTTCCAAAAAGATTGATATGCCTACAGAACATATGCAGAAGATTTTTGGTATGCAGGATGCCTATGTGAAAAAGCTGGAGCAGGATTTTCAGGTGTCAGTGGTAGACCGCAACGGAAGTGTTGTCATTGCCGGTGAAGAAAAGAATGTTAACAGTGTGGCGAAAATATTAGAGCAGTTGACAATTATTTCCGAGAGAGGCAATGAGATAGAAGAACAGAGTATAGATTATGCCATCACTATGGGGAAGGAAGAGCAGGAAGGCATCCTTACAGAGATTGATTCCGATTGTATCTGCCATACCATTAACGGCAAGCCTATCAAACCCAAGACCTTGGGACAGAAGGCATATGTGGATGCTATCAGAAACAATATGGTAGTCTTTGGTTTGGGACCTGCCGGAACCGGCAAAACCTATCTTGCCATGGCTATGGCAATCACTGCCTTCAAAAATGATGAGGTGAGCAGAATTATTCTCACCAGGCCGGCGATTGAGGCGGGGGAGAAGCTGGGCTTTCTGCCCGGTGACCTACAGAGTAAGGTGGATCCCTATTTAAGACCCTTATATGATGCATTGTATCAGATTATGGGTGCGGAGAGCTTCGCCAAAAATATGGAAAAGGGCTTGATAGAGGTAGCTCCTCTTGCCTATATGAGAGGCAGAACCTTGGATAATGCTTATATTATATTGGATGAGGCGCAGAATACCACGCCTGCGCAGATGAAAATGTTTCTGACTCGTATCGGCTTCGGCTCTAAGGTGGTGGTGACGGGCGATTCCTCACAGAAGGACCTGGCTCCGGGAGCGAAATCCGGTTTAGATGTAGCCGCAAGGGTTCTGGGGAAAATTGACGGCATTGCCTTTTGCAAGCTCACCAGCAAGGATGTGGTGAGACATCCTCTTGTACAGAAGATTGTCAAGGCTTACGACGATTATGAAAATAAAGAAAAAGTAAGAAGCGGAAGAGGCTATGGAAGAAAATAAACAAAAGATTACATGGCGTATGCTGGCGCCGGAGCTATTGAGTGTATTCCTGTGTGTGGCGGGCATTTGGGTTGTCTCGCTTATCAGACAGAAGAGCGCGGAAGAAATGGTAAGCATCGTGGTTCTTGGAATCATAGGTGTTTTGATTTTGGGCTTTCAGGTGCGTCAGGCGTACCTGGATAAGGAATTGGAATATGATAACGGGGAGCATTACCAAAGATTTTGGATTTGCTTTATGATGGGACTGGCAGGCGCGTTTGTCTGTGCTTTTTTGCCTGCTGCAGGGTGGCCCTTTATGCCCATCTTTGTCCTGCTTTCCCTGTTTGGCAATATGAATATCGGAATTCTGGGAGCATCCGTGCTGCTTACGGTTTCTGTGGGTATGAGTAATGCAGCTATGTCTGTTTTTGTGTTATATTTTCTGTCGGGTGTATTTGCTATCTCTTTGTTTCGCCACCTAAATGACAGCTTCAAAATCGGAAGCAAAATCTTTCTTGCCCTGCTTTGTCAGCTGTTGGGAGAAACAGCCGTGGTGATTCTGCTGGCAAATGAGAGGCTGAGTGTGGAGCTGTTTGTGATACCTATGGCCAATATCCTGATTTCCGGAATTGTACTTTTGGGCATTCTGAAATTATTTTTTTCCATGGTTATCTTTAAGTACAGATTGAAGTATCTCGAATTGAACGATACAGAGAATGCGGTTTTAGCCGACCTGCGTACCTCCTCCAAGAGTGAATATATGCACAGCGTTCACACGGCATATTTCTGCGAGAGAATCGCTGCAAAGCTGTCGATGGATGTGGAGGCACTGAAATGTGCCGGATATTACCATAAGGTGTCTGAGGCACGCCCCGAGCTTGTTTCCGAACAGGATTTCCCGCCGGCTGTCAGAGAAATACTGGCGGAGTATCACAGTAAGAAACCGGTTGTCAGGAGGGAAACTGCAGTTTTAGTATGTGCGGACAAGATGATGAATACCATTCAGTATCTCATCTCTAAAAGTGAAGACAAGGGATTAAATTACGATTATATTATAGATAATGTTTTTCAGCATTTTGAGGATACGGGAGCGTTCTTTCAGTGTGATATCACGTTGAAGGAGTTGAAGACCATGCAGAATATCTTTAAGGAGGAAAAACTGTATTATGACTTTTTACGTTGAGAATGAAACCTCTGCAGCTCTTCCCTTTGATGCGGAGGCTGTAGTGAAGTCGGTTGCCGAAAAGGTGCTTGCTACAGAGAATTGTCCTTATGAAGTTCAGATTAATGTGTTGCTTACCGACAATGACGGGATACACAGCTTTAACCGGGAATACCGCGGTATTGACAGGGAGACGGATGTGCTGTCCTTTCCGAATCTGGATTATGAGAGGGAAGCAGAATTTGTGATTCCGGAAGAGAGAGAAGCAGATTATTTTGACCCGGACACGGGAGAACTGATTCTGGGAGATATCATCATCTCCTTGGACAAGGTGACGGAGCAGGCGGAAAGCTATGGACACAGTCTGAAGAGGGAATTCGCTTTTCTGGTAGCACACAGCATGCTTCATCTGTGTGGATATGACCATATGGAGGAGGCTGATGCCGCTGTGATGGAGCAGAAGCAGGAGGCTGTGTTAAGCGCCCTGCATATTACAAGGGAAGCATCAGAACAGTAGAGTTTAAAGTAATTGAAATACTAAGGAGCAGTCATACATGAATCAGGTAGAGGTTAAGAGACGTCAGATTGAAATTGGTTCTTGCATAATAGGATTAATTAATATCCTGATATTCGGGAGTAAATTAGGGAATAGCGGCGTTGCCTATCTGGCAATTGCCATGGAAGCCTACGGGTTTTTCCTGACCATCTCATCAGGCTGTCTTGCTGACACACTTGGTAAAATGCTACGAAGCAGAATTGCCAAGGGTCAGTATAAAAACAGCATGTGTGTCAGAAGAAGAATATTTGTTTTCCAAGGGAGTATCGGTGTTGTGTGCAGTGTATTGCTGGCTGCCTTTTCGGGTGTGATTGCACAGCAGCTGTTTGGGGTTTCCCACAGCACGTTTGTTCTGCTTATCCTATCCCCGGCATTGACTCTACGCGCAATTTCTGCCGCCTTGATTGGTTCCTTTCAGGGAGAAGGCACTGAGCTTCCGGGTGCAGTGGCAGCTCCTCTCAGACAGCTTCTCATCATGCTGTCGGGTCTTTTTTTTGTGAAGACCTTGGGAAATTACGGAACCAAGGTAAGTATGCTTTTGGGGGATGAAAGCTATATCGCTATGTATGGTTGTGTGGGTATCGCTATTGCGATTGTTTTGGCTGAAGTCTTTGTGGTAATTTTTCTGACAGTGATTGCCCTTGGAAGTAAGAAATCCGCGCGTCGGCGGGAGCAGGAGGGAAGGCGTCAGACGGATTCCTTTGTCAATACCCTCAAGATTCTGTATAGCTCTATGGGAATGAAGCTTCTGCTGCAGATATTTGAATTGCTTCCGATATGGATAGGTACTGTCTTTTGCGGGAAGGGAACTCTTGATTTGCCTTCTTTTACGGAGAGTTTCGGTCTTCTGACCGGCAAATTCACTGTTCTATGCGGATTCCCGGCGGCATTGATTGGTGTGATATCTGTTCCGATGCTTAACGGTGTTATCGGAGCATATCGCAGAGAGGATTACCGCGGTGCAAGGAACTTGTTTCAATGCGGACTGCATATGATTTCCGCACACGGTGTTTTCTTTACTATTTTTGCTGCTATCATGGCCGAGCATCTGTCGGGAATGGTCTGTGGTACGGATAATGCGGTGCTGACCGGTCTGCTTCGGTGCGGTTCCTCTTTGATTGCTTTATTACCCATATACTTCTTCCTTTCCCGTTATCTGATGCGTATGGGAAGACAGTATCATCTTTTGGGATGCCTGGGGCTGACCAATATTTTGTTTATCCTTGTCCTCTCGGTACTGTTAAACAAGGGGACTGCAGGCGTACAGGCTTTGGTATATTCCGCTGTGACGGCGGTCGCTTTTGCCTGTGTCATAACCGGTTTTTTGAGCTTAAAGCTGTTGCATACAGGGATAAACTGGCTGCGGATTTTAGCTGTTCCCTTGGGAACGGGATGCGTGGCAGGACTGCTTAGCATGTTTCTGGGAAAGCTTTTCGTACCTCATTTGGGATATTTGGTGACTGTTTTTAGCTGTTTGGTGCTTTCCTTTATGCTTTATTGGGTTATCTTAATTTTATTCAGGAGCTTTCAGGAGCAGGATTTGGAGCACATTCCCGGAGGTGCTCTGATTCGCGCGGCCGGACAGACCTTGAGAGTTTTTTATTCGGAATGATGAATAATTTCATAATAAATAACTGATACTGATAGCAAAAACAGAGGAATTAGTGCGAGTATATGAAATTTGTGAAGAGTATCAGTTTATTTTTTGTTTATCCTGTGGCTATGTTTGGAATAGGCTTTTGGCTGGGTGTGGAGACATCTCATTTCTTTTATCCGGGTGAGAAGCAGGAATATCAGATACAGGTTTCACGGGAGGAGTCCACTGTACAGGAGTTCTCTGTGCAGGAGCC
>CAZPRB010000007.1:8175-17457 GCA_964588645.1 uncultured Acetatifactor sp.
AGATACAGGTTTCACGGGAGGAGTCCACTGTACAGGAGTTCTCTGTGCAGGAGCCCACTGTGCAGGAGCTCTCTGTGCAGGAGCCGGAGCACGTGACACAGGCAGCATCCCTATCGGAGACCTTGTGTGTCGATACGGAATATATCATTGCGGAGACGGATGTGGATAACGGCACGGTTGTAGAGACAACGGGACGTCTTCCGGATAAATATATTGGTTTGGATAGGGAACAGTTTTTGGCTGCGATGGCGAACTACGAAATGTTTCCGCCTCTATCCGAGCTGGAAAGGGGATTTGTCAATCTGGAGGTGTTGTCTTTTTCCAGAGATAAGGTTGTGGTACAGATGAATTACAGATATATTCAACCGGGCAAATGCTTTTATCTGGCGGTGCGCGATAATGAGGTTGTGGTATATCTGGAGGACATGGAGACTGTTTATATTAATACGGGAATAGAACTCTCCTCCCTGCCGGAGGAGACGCAGCAGGAGATTATTCAGATGATATGGATGGAGGATGAGGAAAGTCTGTATCATTTTCTGGAGAATTATTCCAGTTAATTTCCGGATAGGAAGGGTACGGTTTGAAACATGGGAAGAGTAACAATCGGTGTGGTTGGAGGCGGAGCCTCCGGTATAATGGCAGCGATTACGGCTGCTGCACAGGGCGCAGATGTGACCTTGCTGGAACGGGGAGAACGGGTCGGCAGGAAGCTTTTGATGACAGGCAACGGAAAATGTAATTTAGGGAATGTCCGGCTGGATATAACCAAGTACTATGGAAGAGACCCGGAATGGATTGCTGCCTGCCTGAAAAGCTTCGGTACGGAGGAGACCGTGCGCTTTTTTGGGGGGCTCGGACTTCTGGTGAAGAATAAAAACGGCTATCTGTATCCCGCTTCCGAGCAGGCGGCAGTGGTGCTGGATGTACTTCGGAATGAGTTGAAGCTGCTCGGCGTCAGAGTGATAACGGATTGTAAAATAAACAAGGTTGAAAAGGCTTCGGACAGTGGACAAATCACAGTGTCCGACGGAAAGCAAAGCTTTGTTTTTGACCGTGTTATCCTGGCCTGCGGAAGCAAGGCTGCCCCCAAAACAGGCTCTGACGGAAGCGGATATAAGCTGGCTAAGCAGCTGGGACACGAAATCGTTCCCACGGTTCCGGCACTGGTACAATTAAGGTGCAGGGAAGAATATATGAAGGCTGTGTCGGGTGTCAGAGCGGAGGGCTGTATCAATGTTTTGCAGAATGGAAAATGCATTGCTTCGGAAATGGGAGAAATCCAGTTTACAGACTACGGTATTTCCGGAATTCCCGTTTTTCAGGTCAGCCGGGTTGTGAACTACCTATTGAGGGAACAGAAGGAGGTTCAGGTGGTGATTGACCTGCTTCCGGATTATGACGAGCAGGAGTTTGAACAGCTGATAATCAGCCGCAGTCTGCTGCACACCGGCAGGTCGGTTGAGGAGTTTTTCACAGGTATGCTTCACAAAAAGCTGATGAGTCTGTTTATTAAGCTTGCAGGTCTGAAACCGGGAAGCTCCTCTGAGGAAGTACAGGAGGATGCTTTGCGAAGGGTATATTCCCTGTGCAGGCATTGGAAATTGCATATTGAAGGCAGCAATCCCTACGACAACGCGCAGGTATGTGCAGGAGGCGTGTCCACGGAGCAGGTTACACGGCAGATGGAATCTTGTATCGTTCCCGGTGTATTCTTTGCCGGAGAAATGCTTGATGTGGACGGAAAATGCGGCGGATACAATCTGCAGTGGGCATGGTGCAGCGGTTATCTGGCGGGAATGGCTGCAACGGAAAGGTAGTTGTACTTATGATTCGTATAAATCAGTTAAAAATCCACACAGAGCATACCTGGAAACAGTTGAACAGGAAAGCAGCAGATATTTTAAAAATCTCACCGGGAGATATCGAGAAAATAGAGATTGTAAGGCAGTCCGTCGACGCCAGAAGAAAACCGGATATTTATTATAGCTATACCCTGGATGTCAAGGTGGCTCAGGAAGAGAAAGTCTTACATAGTCTTCGGAAAAGAAGAAGTTCCGATTCGCAACTTCAACTTGTTAAGCCGCAGAGCTATCAATTTCCTGAATTGGGGAAAAAACAGCAGAAATATCATACTGTAATCGTAGGAACAGGTCCTGCGGGACTTTTTTGCGGCTATTATCTGGCACTTCACGGATATTGCCCCATCCTCTTGGAAAGAGGGAAGGATGTGGATGCCAGATTGAAGGATGTTGAGTCCTTCTGGGACGGAGCAGCTCTCCATCCGGACTCAAATGTGCAGTTTGGCGAGGGCGGAGCAGGAACCTTCTCCGACGGGAAATTAAATACCTTAGTAAAGGACAGGGACGGAAGAAACAAAGAGGTGCTGAGTACCTTTGTCAGATTCGGTGCGAAGGAGTCTGTTTTATATGAGGCAAAGCCTCATATCGGTACGGATGTGCTGAGTCAGATTGTAAAAAACATGCGTCAGGAGATAATCCGGTTGGGAGGTACCGTAAGATTTGAAAGTCAGGTGACTGATTTTCGCATAAGCGACGGACATATCAAGGGTGTGGAGATCAATCACAGCCAATGGCTGGATTGTGAGCAGCTTGTGCTGGCAATCGGACATAGTGCAAGAGATACCTTTTCCGTGTTGTATGAGAAAAAGCTTCCCATGGAGGCCAAAGCCTTTGCTGTCGGTCTGCGGGTGGAGCACCCTCAGGAGATGATTAATCTCAGTCAGTACGGCAGGAAGAATCCCGGAAGGCTTGGGGCTGCACCATATAAGGTTACGGCAAAGACTGCTTCGGGACGTGGGGTATATTCCTTTTGCATGTGTCCGGGCGGTTATGTGGTCAATGCATCCTCCGAGCCCGGAAGGACTGCTGTCAACGGCATGAGCTACAGCGGAAGAGACGGGCGGAATGCAAATAGTGCGGTGATTGTTTCCGTGACACCCGAAGACTTTGGCTCTACACATCCCTTGGCCGGTATAGCCTTTCAAAGAGAGCTGGAGGAGAGAGCATATGCGCTTGGAAAAGGTAAAATTCCGGCACAGAGATACGGAGCGTTTAAGGAGTGCGTGGAAAAGAAGGCTGACAGGCAGGAGGCAAAGGATGGTATTGTGTCAGAGTTGGAGCCATGCTGCAAAGGTGCTTATGTATGGGCCGATGTGAGTCGTATCCTTCCGGAAGAGTGCAACCAGGCTTTTGTGGAAGGCATGGAGGTATTCGGAAGGCAGATAGAAGGCTTTGACAGAGAGGATGCCATCCTTTTAGGCGTGGAGAGCAGAACATCTTCGCCGGTAAGGATGCATCGGGATGAACAGCTTCAGTCGGCTATCCGCGGCATCTATCCCTGTGGTGAAGGTGCAGGATATGCAGGCGGCATTACATCGGCAGCTATGGACGGTATCAGGGTGGCAGAGGCAATCGCCTCCGTATATTCCCCCTGTACAGAATAGCGGAAATAAGATGTACCGCATTCATTGACGAAGAGAGCAAAATGCAGTAGAATAAAGACTATTGTACTAAAGAATCCGTTGAATAAATATGCGTATCTACGGATAAGAACGCGCACGCAGCGCTTGGAACAGGTTATATTGTGGAGAATATAAGAGAATTAATCAAGGACAAAAAAAGAATTGTCGTCAAAATCGGTTCCTCCTCCCTGCAGCATGCAGAGACAGGGGATATGGATTACACCCGGCTTGAGAAGCTGGTCAGGGAGCTTTGCGATATCCGCAATCAGGGAAAGGAGGTTATTCTTGTTACCTCCGGTGCCATTGCAGCGGGTAAGAAGGCTGTCAATTTAAAGGAAATCACAGGTGATACCCACGCGGAGGCCATGGCAGTGAAGCAGGCCTGCTCCGCAATCGGTCAGGCAAGACTGATGATGACCTATCAGAAATTATTTGCAGAATACAATCAGATTGCAGCTCAGATTCTGATGACGAAGAATACCATTGTGGATGATTTGAATCGTTATAATGCCCATAATACCTTTTCCGAGCTGTTAAAAATGGGTGTGATTCCCATAGTAAATGAGAACGATACCGTTGCTACCTATGAGATAGAAATCGGAGATAACGATACGCTGTCCGCCATTGTTGCGGCGCTGGTAGACGCGGATCTTCTGATTCTGCTTTCCGATATAGACGGTCTGTATACGGATGACCCCAGACAGAATCCTGATGCTCAGTTCATAGAGCAGGTGGATGAATTGACGGAAGAGCTTATGGGAATGGGCAAAGCATCGACCGGGAGCAGTGTGGGTACCGGTGGTATGAATACAAAGCTGATTGCTGCGGAGATAGCAACCAAGTCCGACGTAGATATGATTATTGCAAACAGTAAGGATATCGGTGTTTTACATCGGATTATGGCAGGAAAGAAGGAAGGAACCTTGTTCACGGCGCATAAGGATGATGCTTTTGAGCTGCCTCTTTATGTGGAAGCACTTCATAAATAAAAGGTGGTATTTGTCATGAATATGGATGAAAGAATTAAGCGCATTAATGAGCTTTATCATAAGTCTCAGAAGGAGGGGCTGACAGAGGAGGAGAAGAGCGAGCAGGCGCGTCTCCGCAAGGAGTATGCTGCCAATGTAAGGGCAAATCTTAAGGTTCAGCTGGACGGCATCAGTATAGAGAAGCCGGATGGTTCCGTTGAGAACCTTGGTGAGAAATTCGGAGTAGGAAAGAATGGAAGCAAGTAAAGCCGCGATTCGCAAGGAAATCTTGTATCGCAGAAAACAGTTAAGCCCGGAGGAACGGAAGAAAGCCTCCGTCATGCTGACAGAGAGAATACTCGGACATCAGTGGTATTATCTGTCTGAGTATCTGCTTGGCTTTTTCCCCTATGGAAGTGAACCGGATACCCGTGAGATATTAACGGATGCACTACAAAAGGGGAAAAAGGTATATCTCCCCAGAGTGATGGGAACGGAGATGGAGTTTTTTAGAGTGAATTCCCTGCAGGAAACAGCGGAAGGCTACAAAGGAATCATGGAACCTGCCGGGGATACCGAGCGATATGTGTATGATGAGACAAAAGCCCGTCGTACCCTGATGTTAATGCCGGGGGTAGCGTTTGACAGCCACAGAAACCGTATCGGCTACGGGAAGGGCTTTTATGACAGATATCTGCAGGAAAAAACCGCTTTGCAGATACGCACCATTGCAGTTGCTTATCAGTGTCAGATGGTGGAACAGATACCGTCAGAGGAGCGGGATGTCAGACCGTATCAGATTGTTGCAATATAGCAGAAAGAGGAGAGAATATGACTGATTTACAAGCAATGGGAAAAGCTGCGGTTACAGCCAAATACTTATTACAGAAGGCATCTACAGAAGAGAAAAATAAGGCTCTCAGGTGCGCGGCACAAGGTCTGGTAAGGTCACAACAGGATATTTTGAAGGCAAATGCCAAGGATATTGCAGCCGGAGAGAGAAACGGCATGCATCCCGGCCTGATAGACCGGCTGCGCCTTACGCCGGAACGCATTGCAGGAATGGCGGAAGGACTTAATCAGATTGCTGAGCTGCCTGATTGTATCGGTGAAGTGATGGAGCGTTTTGAGCGTCCCAACGGCTTGCAAATTGAGAAGAGAAGAGTGCCTCTTGGTGTCATCGGTATCATTTATGAATCCCGACCCAATGTAACGGCAGATGCCTTCGGCTTGTGCTTCAAAACAGGCAATGCCGTAATCCTTAAGGGAGGCAGCGATGCCATTCATTCCAATATAGCGATTGTAAGGGTGTTGCAGACAGCACTGTCTGAGTGCGGGATGACAAAGGAAGCCATACAGCTGATAGAAGATACTGACCGAGCAGTTGCAGCAGAGTTTATGAAGCTAAATGAATATGTAGATGTGCTGATTCCCAGAGGCGGAGCAGGATTGATTCGAAGTGTAGTGGAGAACAGTACTATTCCGGTCATTGAGACAGGAACCGGCAACTGTCATATTTATGTGGACCGGGATGCCGATATTGATATGGCCGTAGAGATTATTCTGAATGCCAAAACACAGCGTATCGGTGTCTGCAATGCCTGTGAATCCCTTGTAGTACATAAGAATATCAGAGAAGCTTTGCTTCCTAAATTAGCTGAGGCGCTTCGCAGTAAAAATGTAGAAATGCGCGGAGATGAAGGAATCAGGGAAGTGCTTTTTGACTGCGTTCCGGCTACTGAAGAGGACTTTGGAAGAGAATATCTGGACTATATTATATCTATGAAGACTGTTGAAAGTGTGGATGAGGCAATTGCACACATCAACAAATATAATACCAAACATTCAGAGTGTATCATTACAGAAAATAAGGAAACTGCGGAGCAGTTCCTGAATGAAGTGGATGCAGCCTGTGTCTATGTGAATGCATCCACACGCTTCACGGATGGCTTTGAATTCGGCTTTGGTGCTGAAATCGGAATCAGTACCCAGAAACTGCATGCAAGAGGTCCTATGGGACTGAAGGAACTTACATCATACAAATATACTATCTGCGGTGACGGACAGATTCGTAAATAGATCATCAGATGACAGGAGAGGAAGCGATAGAGGTTATTAAGAGCTGTCTGGATAACTATATCAATACATTTATCAAGAGTTGGTAAGGATAAAAGACATTAAGAAGGAGAATACTTATGGAGAATAAGTTTTATAGCGATATCAAGACAAATTTTGGCTTTGGATGTATGAGATTGCCTATGATTGACGGACAGGTGGATTATGAAGAAACCTGCAAAATGGTAGATACTTTTTTGGAGAACGGTTTCAATTATTTTGATACCGCTCACGGATATCTGGGCGGGAAAAGTGAAATTGCACTCAGGGAGTGTCTGGTAAAACGGCATCCCAGAGAGGACTATATTCTTGTGAACAAGCTGACCACCAATTATTTCAACAGGGAGGAAGATATCAGACCCTTGTTTGATGTACAGCTTGAGGCTTGCGGTGTAGATTATTTTGATTTTTATTTGTTACATGCGCAAAATGCGGAATTTTTTGAGAAATACAAAAAATGTAGGGCCTATGAAACTGCTTTTGATTTAAAGAAAGAAGGAAAAGTAAAGCATGTGGGACTTTCCTTCCATGATGAGGCAGCTGTTTTGGATCAAATATTGACAGAATATCCTGAGATTGAGGTGGTTCAGATTCAGCTGAACTATGTTGACTACGAGGACGAAGGAATAGAAGGCAGAAAGTGTTATGATGTGTGTGTTAAGCACAATAAGCCTGTGATTGTCATGGAGCCTGTAAAGGGTGGCAGTCTGATTCAGCTCCCTGAGGAGGCTCAGAAGATTTTTGATGCATTGGAGGGAGGCAGCAATGCAAGCTATGCTATCCGTTATGCAGCCGGCTTTGACAATATTATGATGGTTCTTTCCGGAATGAGTAATCTGGAGCAGATGAAGGATAACATCAGCTTTATGAAGGATTTCAAACCCTTATCTGCAAAAGAGCGTGAGGCTGTTGATGAGGTATGTGCAATCTTCAAGGCACAGGATTTGATCCCCTGTACTGCATGCAAGTATTGCGTGGACGGCTGCCCGAAAAAGATTTCCATCCCTGATTTGTTCTCCATTATGAACGGAAGAAAGAAATACAGCAATTGGGACGGCAACTGGTATTATATGGTACACACTCTGAATGCAGGCAAGGCCTCTGACTGTATTAAGTGCGGTAAATGTGAGCATGTATGTCCTCAACATTTGCAAATCAGAGAATTGCTGGAAACAGTTGCCGGGGAATTTGAAAATTAAGATGAAAATAGTGAAGCGAGAGGTTATGTTTTCATGAGCTCCATGAGAGGTATTGATACACCGGTTCGAAAAAGACGAAGACTGGTATTCAAAGAGGTTGCCAATCTGGCATATCATTCCACGAATTTAAAGGATGATATGGAGGCACTTCCGTATAAAATAGTTGATTATGATGAATCCGAATTCTGGGAGAGTGTATATCGTGACCGGGCCATCATCCGTGAGCGAATCCGATTGGCCATGGGTATGAGCCTGAGACCGGAAAACCGTGAGAAGCCCGGGCATCTGACCCAGGGTCTGGAGGAGAGTAATATCGATGAGAAATATTACGAGCCCCCTTTGATGCAGGTTATCCCCTCGGCATGTAACGCCTGTCCGGAGAATCGCTATGAGGTGACGGATTCCTGCATGGGTTGTCTGGCTCACCCCTGTCAGAGCGTATGTCCCAAGGGAGCTATCAGCTTTGTAAAAGGCAAATCCGTAATCGATCAGGAGAAATGTATCAAGTGCGGAAAATGTAAAAATGTATGTCCCTATGATGCCATTTGTCATAAAGAGAGACCTTGTAAGTCAGCCTGTGGTGTCAACGCCATCAAATCGGACCGTGTGGGAAGAGCAGTGATTGACAATGATATGTGCGTTTCCTGTGGTCAGTGTATGGTCAGCTGTCCCTTTGGTGCGATTGCAGATAAATCCCAGATTTTTCAGCTGATTCGTGCCATGCAGTCCGGCAGAAAGATTATTGCACAGGTGGCGCCCGCTTTTGTGGGACAGTTCGGTCCGAAGGTGACACCGGATATGTTCAAAACAGCCCTAAAAGAATTAGGCTTTGCGGATGTATATGAAACGGCGCTGGGTGCTGATATGGGCTGTATGGCGGAAGCGGAGCATTATGTGAAGGAAGTGGCAAGCGGCAATCAGTCATTTGCATTGACCTCCTGTTGTCCTTCCTGGTCTGTAATGGCGAAAAATCTGTTTCCTGAGACCATTGATAAAATTAGTAATGAATTGACACCTATGGTAGCTACTGCACGTATTATCAAGCAGGAGCATCCCGATGCATCTGTAGTTTTCATCGGACCCTGTGCTTCTAAGAAACTGGAAGCCAGCCGGAGAACTGTCAGGTCGGATGTGGATTTTGTAATTACCTTTGAAGAACTGACCGGTATGTTTGAGGCTAAGGGCATTCTTCTGGAGGAAATCAAGGCTATGGATGAGATGGCCGGTGCGACCGCAGCAGGTCGCGGATACGGTGTGGCAGGCGGCGTAGCCAACGCAATTGAGGAGTGCATCAAGAAGTATTACCCCGGTACGGAAGTGCATATTGAGCATGCTGAGAGTCTGGCAGAATGTAAGAAGATGCTTTTGCTTGCAAAGGCCGGAAAGATGAATGGCTGCCTGATTGAAGGTATGGCCTGTCCGGGCGGTTGTATTGCAGGTGCAGGAACCAACATTGCAATCACACAGGCGGCGAAGGAAGTAGCTAAGTTTAAGGGAACATCTGATAAAAAGGTAC
>CAZPRB010000007.1:17557-52538 GCA_964588645.1 uncultured Acetatifactor sp.
ACACAGGCGGCGAAGGAAGTAGCTAAGTTTAAGGGAACATCTGATAAAAAGGTACCCGATGAGGGCGTGGGACAAAGCAGCGTCCTTCACAGATAGGAAGTCTATATCCGGACTAAAAATATTTTGTATTTATACTATAAATAGATTGCAGTTTTATCCAAAAAAAGTTAAAATGAAACGAGTATGGCGCAAGTATGCCATATGGAAGAACGGAGGATAATTATGGCAAAGATTAGAACAAGATACGCACCCAGCCCCACCGGTAAGATGCATGTGGGAAATCTGCGTTCTGCATTGTATGAGTTTTTGATTGCGAAGCATGATGGCGGTGATTTCATGTTGCGTATTGAAGATACGGATCAGGAAAGATTTGTGGAAGGAGCTACAGAAATCATCTACCGTACTCTGGAGAAGACCGGACTGGTACATGATGAAGGTCCGGATAAGGATGGCGGCTACGGTCCCTATGTACAGAGCGAGCGTATGAAGACCGGCATCTACATGAAATATGCGAAAGAACTGATTGAGAAGGGTGAGGCTTATTATTGCTTTTGCGATAAAGAGAGACTTTCTTCCCTTAAGACTGAGGTCGTAGAGGGTAAGGAAATCAGCATCTATGATAAGCATTGTCTTTCTCTGACCAAAGAGGAAGTAGAAGCAAATCTGGCTGCAGGTAAGCCTTTTGTCATCAGACAGAATATCCCCAATGAAGGAACCACCACATTTCATGATGAACTTTACGGAGATATCACTGTAGATAATTCAGAACTGGATGATATGATTCTGATCAAATCCGATGGATATCCTACTTACAATTTTGCAAATGTAGTGGATGACCATACCATGAATATTACGCATGTAGTAAGAGGAAATGAGTATCTGTCTTCCTCACCCAAGTATGTGAGATTGTATGAGGCCTTCGGTTGGGAGGTACCCGTGTACATCCATCTGCCTTTGATTACTGACGAGAATCATAAGAAGCTTTCCAAACGCAGCGGACATTCTTCCTTTGAGGATTTGATAGAGCAGGGGTTTGTGACGGAGGCCATTGTGAACTATATTGCTCTTTTAGGCTGGAGCCCTGAGGACAATACAGAGATTTTTACACTGGATGAGCTGATTCAGAATTTTGACTATCACAGAATCAGCAAATCTCCTGCGGTATTTGATATTGTGAAGCTTCGCTGGATGAACGGAGAGTATTTGAAGGCAATGGATTTCGATACCTTCTACGAGATGGCTTTGCCCTATCTGAAAAAGGTTTTGACGAAGAATTTGGATTTGAAGAAGATTGCGGCAATGGTTAAGACACGTATCGAGGTATTTCCTGATATTGCAGACCATGTTGATTTCTTCGAAGAACTTCCTGAATATGATGTGGCTATGTATACACACAAGAAGATGAAGACAAATTCCGAGTCTTCCCTGGAGGTATTGAAGGATATTCTGCCGATTCTGGAGGCGCAGGAGGATTACAGTAATGACGGACTGTATCAGACGATTGTGAAATATGTGGAGGAAAAGGGCTGTAAGAATGGATATGTCATGTGGCCTATCCGTACCGCAGTATCCGGCAAGCAGATGACACCTGCCGGAGCAACAGAGATTATGGAAGTCCTGGGTAAGGAAGAGTCTCTGGACAGAATCCGTAAAGGAATTGCGCTTTTAGAGAATGCTTGATTTAAACAGTTTAAATGAGGCACAGCGGGAAGCTGTGATGCATGGGAGTGGGCCTTTGCTTGTATTGGCAGGGCCCGGCTCCGGCAAAACCTTCACTATTACACAACGGATTTTTTTCCTGATAGAGAAGGCAGGCATTTCCCCTGAGAACATTCTGGTAATTACCTTCACAAAGGATGCGGCACTCTCCATGCAAAGCCGTTTTCAAGCACAGTCAACACAAACCTTATCCGTCAATTTCGGAACCTTTCATTCCGTCTTTTATCACATATTACGCGAATCCAACGCGATTGTTTCACATCAGCTTCTGACAGATGCTCAGAAGAAAAAATTAATGATTCCCATTTTAAAACAACATATTTCCCGTACAGAATTGCAGTACAGACAAAACGATTTGTCGGAGGAGGCCATGTCAGTTCTGTCTGCTGTCAGTTATCTGAAAAATACAGGTGACAGCAGTACGGCAGCGAAGAGATTAACCGTGGAGCTGCAGCCACATTTTACTGAAATTTACGATGCATATGAAAGGGCAAGAAAACGGGAAAAGGCAATTGATTTCGACGATATGGTATATGAGTGCGGCGAAATCCTGAAGAGAGATGCTGCCTTGAGGCAGTACTGGCAGAAGCGTTTCTCCCATATCCTGGTCGATGAATTTCAAGATATCAATCCCATGCAATACGAGGTGCTGCGGTTGCTTACAAGGAAGCCCTACAACCTATTTGTAGTGGGGGATGATGACCAGTCCATCTATGGCTTCCGTGGCTCCCATCCGGACTGCTTAAAGCGATTTACAGACGAGTTTCATGCCGGACAGATTTATCTGAATATAAACTATCGCAGCCGAGAGGAGATTGTGAAGGCTTCTCTCATGGTAATTAGTGAAAACAAAAACAGATTTCGCAAGGAGCTGTTTGCGTCCCCTGCCGGGGAAGGGTATGATGCTGCATCCGTTGTGACACTCCGTGGGGCAGAGGAAAGAGAACAGCAGTATGAATATCTGGTTTCAAGGCTGCAGGAGGCTGCGGACGGCAAAAGCATTGGTGTGTTATTTCGCACCAATTCTTATATGCAGGGTTTCGCAGCGAGGCTGTGTAGGGAGGGGATTCCCTATATGATAAAAGAAAAGACGACCAGTATCTATGAGCATTTCATCATAAGGGATATTATGGCATATCTGAAGCTGGCATATGGGCAGGGGAACCGTGCAATGCTTCTTCAAATCATGAATAAACCGTCACGCTATATCAGCCGGGAGGCGTTGGGACTGGGAGAGGAGCTTCCTACGTTTCACAGTATGATTCACTATTATCAAAGCAAGCAGGAGCTTTCACGAACGATTCAGGTGATTCAGAATATTGAGCTTCTTCAAAAACAGATGCATCAGCTGAAAGGGATGTCTCCCTATCTTGCGGTACAATATATCAGAAGAGTGGTGGGATATGATGCTTATCTGAAGGAGATAAGCAAAGGAAAAGTGCAACAGCTGCAGGAGTGGATGGATTTGCTGGACTGGTTTTGTGCGGACGGGTCAAATTATGATACGGTACCGGAATGGATGGAGGCACAGTGCTCTTATACAGAGCAGCTGAAGGAAAACGGAAGCCGGGATGCAGCAGAAAAGCAGCAGAAACCGCGAATCTCTCTTATGACGGTTCATGCTTCCAAAGGCTTGGAATTTGACAGGGTATATATTCCGGATTGTAATGAAAAGGTATTTCCCCATGGAAATATGCCGGAGGAGAAGGAATGCGAGGAGGAGCGGCGGATTTTCTATGTGGCCATGACCAGGGCAAAAGAAAGTCTGGAGCTTTTGTACCTTACAGGTACAAAGGAACGCCCCAGACTGCCGTCAAGATTTCTGAATCCGTTATGGAAGCATTACTCATCTACTAATTCATCGAATTCACAGTTATCCAGATACTCATCGAAGGCATCCGCAACCTTCTCGTACTCGTCGTCATCCGCAATGTACTCCAGCTCGGGTTCTTCGTTAGGATCGTCGGGATTCTCGCTGTAGCCGTAGAACCAGACTTCACCGTCTTCATTTTCACCCTCCTCGTTCAGGGGAAGCAGAGCGATATAATCCTTGCCTTCCACAGTGAGAATGGTAATAATCGCACAGTTTACAATCTCTCCGTCCTCCAGCTCCAGTTCAACGGTCATTTCTTCATCATTTACATCATTGTTTTTTGCCATGATAATCTCCTTAATACATGTATTGATATGTTTTCTTTGGTAATCGTGATACTCTCACTGACATAAGTATAACCGCTTGTGATTTTTCATGCAATAGATTATAATAAAATACATGAATGGAGGCCGAAATGAAAGCGACACACACACTTTTTAAACCCTATCCGCCCGGTGCCCATTATGAAGAAGGGGGTATCCGTTTTACCTTTGCATCTGATAAGGACTGCTGCGGAATCATTATTTACGATAAAAAGACGAAATATAAGCTGGAGGAAATCCCATTTTCATCGGAAGAAAGGCTTGGGAATCTCCACAGTGCTTTTGTGACAGGGTATCAGCCCTCCGATATTCTATATCAGTTTTACGAGGGAACAGAGCCTGTCCCGGACAGGTACGGAGTATGGTTTGCTGACAGAGGTGCGTACGGAATGCAAGAATCCGGGGGAGGCATGAAGGCGGGATTTATCACCTCTGAATTTGATTGGGAATATGATAAAAATCCCCATATTCCCTATGAGGATAGTCTTATCTATCTGATGCATGTAAGAGGCTTCACACAACATCCGTCCTCCGGAGTGGAGCATAAGGGGACCTTTCGGGGAATTCTTGAAAAGATACCCTATCTTCGCGAGATAGGTGTAAACTGCGTTGTGTTGCAGCCTGCCTACGAGTTTCTTGAAACAGCTTTACCGAAGTTAAACTATTGGGGATATCAGTCAGGCTTTTATTATGCGCCCAAGGCAGCCTATGCTGCAGGAGATGCTGTGACGGAAATGAAGGAGCTGGTGAGAGCGCTTCATAAGAGTGACATAGAGCTTGTGCTGCAGTTCTATTTTCCGAAGGAAGTATCTGCGATGGAGATTCCTGATATTTTGCGCTACTGGGTGATGGAGTATCATGTGGATGGCTTTCAATTGATTGGTGAGAGGCTGCCGGCGGATGCCATTGCGGCGGATCCTGCGTTGGCAAACACTAAGCTATGGTATGAGTCATTTGATGCGGATGCAAGAGCTAACCGTGACGGCGCAGGTAAGGCCGGGAGACTTGCCCTCTGTGGGGATGACTATCTCTGTACCATGAGACGTTTCCTGAAGGGAGATGAGGAAATGGTGCAAAAGGCAATGCTGGAAATGCGCCATATACCGAAGAAAATACGGCGGATTCACTATATGTCCAACTATTGCGGAATGACCCTGATGGACATGGTTTCCTATGACAGAAAACATAATGAGGCTAACGGTGAGGATAACAGGGACGGCACGGATTACAATTATAGCTGGAATTGCGGGGAAGAGGGAGATAGTAGCAGAAAGAAGGTACTTGCCCTGCGTGTGCGCCAGGTGAAGAATGCCATGTGCATGTTGATGTTCAGTCAATCTGCTCCCATGATTTTTATGGGCGATGAATTCGGCAATTCGCAAAAGGGAAATAATAATCCTTACTGCCAGGACAATGAAATTGCATGGCTCGACTGGGAGGACAGGAATAGGAATCGGGAGTTGTTCGACTTTTGGAAAAGGCTGGTTGAAATTCGGCAAACACATCTTGTTCTTCATCAGGAGAAGGAACCGCAGTTAAGGGATTATATTGCCTGCGGTTTTCCCGATTTATCCTATCACGGCAAGGAAGCATGGGCTCCTGAGACCACAAATTACAGCCGGAGCTTTGCTATGATGTATTGCGAAAAATTTGTGCCATCGAAAAGCCGGGAGACAGGTTTTCTGTATCTTACCATGAATATGCACTGGGAGAAGCATGAATTTGCATTTCCCAGAGTTCCGGCCGGTCTGCGGTGGGAGGTGCTCGTCAGCACTGCTTCCGGAGAAATTGTCACAAAGACCTCGGTTGAGGTGCCCGCCAGAAGTATTGTGCTCTTATATAGTGTACCGGAGAACTGATAATTGACCGGGAACCAAAAGAGATGCATTGGCATATAATACTGTAAAAACACAAAAGGTGAATCATATGAATTGTTTCATCATTTTGCTTTTGTTGGGTTGTCGCGGGTGCAGAACAAATAATAATACATCCTCCTGCAATAAATGCAATGACAACGCAAGCTGCGGAGAGAGAAGAATCGATAGAAGAGAAGAGAGAAGAGACGACCGGAGAGACGAACGGAGTGAAGAGAGAAGAGACGACAGAGGAGACGACAGATGTCCGGAATTTTGCTTCGGTCAGGATTATAATTAATAAAAAGTCCGCAGTATCTGCGGACTTTTTGACTAGTTGGACATAACTTCCTTCCAGAGACTATTGTATAATTCGTCTCCTTCTTCTCCTAAATAGGAAAAGACTTCCAAATTCTGATACTGAGATAAATCGGGGAAGGCGATAGAGGAATTCTTGATATCCTCATCCTCAATCAGTTCCCGGGCAGCGTCATTGGGTGTGGAATATGTAATATAATCGAAATTCATCAGAGCAATGTCATCACGACACATAAAGTCGATAAATTTCTCGGCATTTTCTTTGTTGGGGGCATTCTTGGGAATTACCCATCCGTCAATCCACACATTAGTTCCCTCCTCGGGAATGACATATTCCAGGTCGGGATTCTCGCGCTGCGTGTAAATGGCTTCTCCGGAGTAAATCACACCGATGGCTGCTTCTCCGCCAATCATTTTGTCACGAACCTGATCAATGACATAGGCCTGTACCAAGGGCTTTTGGTCAATCAAAGCATTCTTCGCAATCTGCAATTCCTCTTCATTCATAGAATTCATGGAATATCCCTTTAATTTCAGAGCCACCATGAAGGCATCACGAACGGAATCCTGCATCAGAATGTTATCTGCATACTGCTCATCCCAGAGAACAGACCAGCTTGTAATGGGCTCGGACACCATGGTTTTGTTGTAGAGAATACCTACCGTTCCCCAGCAGTAGGGAACACTGTATTTGTTGCCAGGGTCAAAGGAGGCAGACTGTTCATAGTACTGAGCCCCGATATTGGCCTTTGCATTGGGCAGGTTTTCGAAGTTTAATTCCTGTAACAAATCGTTGTCAATCATTTTCTTAATCATGTAATCGGAAGGACATATCACATCATAAGCAGAAGAGCCTGCCTCCACCTTCGGATACATGGTTTCGTTGGTGTCAAATTCATCATAAATCACCTTGATGCCGGTTTCCTCTTCAAACATGGTGAGGGTCTCGGGGTCGATATATTCTCCCCAGTTGTAGACATAGACTTCACCGTTTTGCGCGTTTGATGAACCGCAGCCTGCAAGGGCTGTCAGGCATGTGATACCACAAAGTGCAAGAGCTAATAATTTTTTCAATTCTTTTTCTTCTCCTCCATTAATTAAAAAAATATAAAAAAGAGATTATTTATCTATCTCTTTTTTTCTGGAATTTTTCGGGGTACAGTTAATCAGGATTAAAAGTACCAGCACGGATACAAAAATCAGTGTCGACAGTGCGTACATTTCAGGCTTGATTCCCTTTCTGACCTCGGTGTAAATCTTGGTGGAAAGCGTATCAATACCGGGTCCCTTGGTAAAGTGTGTGATGATAAAGTCATCAAGGGACATGGTAAATGCCATCAGAAAGCCGGACAGGATTCCCGGAAGAAGATCCGGAAATACAACCTTGAAAAATGCCTGCATCTGGGAAGCACCTAAATCAAGTGCGGCTTCATAGGTACTGGGATTGAGCTGCTTCATACGAGGCATAACGCTCAAAATCACATAAGGTATATTGAAGGTGATATGCGCCAGCAATATGGTAACAAATCCAAATTTGATGCCGAAGAATATGAACAGCAGCATCAGGGATATTCCTGTGACAATTTCAGCGTTCAGCATGGGAATATTGGTAATTCCCATCAGGATGGAACGATATTTTTTTTTCATGCTCTGCATGGAAATGCAGGCGATGGTGCCGATTAAGGTTGCAATCAGAGAGGACAGAAGAGCAATCAAAAGGGTATTGCCCAATGCCTGCAGTATTGCTTCGTTCTCAAAGAGATTTGTGTACCATTTCAAGGTAAAACCGCCCCATTTTGCCCTTGTTTTGCTTGCGTTGAAGGAAAGCACAATCAGGGTAAAGATGGGAGCATATAAAAAGATGAATATCAAAACGATATATATTTTCCGTAAAGCAGCTCTTATCATAGTATATTCGCCTCCCCTTCCTTGTCGGTGACGGCACTGAGAACCATATTAAAGATGATAAACAGCATCAGTACAATGGAGAGACCGCTTCCCAGATGCCAATTTCCTGTCTGGGTGAATTCCTGTTCAATCACGTTGCCGATAAGCAGAATCTTACTTCCGCCCAGCATCTTGGAGATAACAAAGGTTGTGAGCGCAGGAACAAATACCATAGTAATTCCGCTAATCACTCCCGGGATACTTAAGGGAAAGATAATCTTTAAGAAGGTCTGTAACTCGTTTGCACCCAAATCGCGTGCCGCATTGACGACATTGCGGTCGATTTTGACCAACACGTTATAGAGCGGTAATACCATAAAGGGCAGGAAATTATATACCATACCAAGTACAATCGCTGCAGGGGTGTTGATAATATCCAGTGTGGGAAGTCCAAACCAGTTCAGCACATTGTTTATGACACCGGTTTTCTCTAAAAGTGTCTGCCATGCAAGTGTGCGGAGAAGGAAATTCATCCACATTGGCAGTACAAAAATCAGGATAATAAAGGAATTTTGGTTGACATTCAGGTTGCATAATACCAGCGCAAGAGGATATGCCAAAAGAAAGCATATCACTGTACTGATAACGGAGAGCTTCAGGGCCTCCCACAATGCCTTGGAATGTTCCGGTGTGGCAATCGCCAGTATGTTTTCTAAGGTAAATGCTCCGGCTTTATCGGTCAGTCCGTAGTAGAATACCATTCCGATTGGGATGATGATAAACAGGGCTGACCAAAACAAAAAAGGGAGCGATAACATTTTCTTATTCATTAACGCCCACAGCCTCCTCGTCCTCGGATTCCGGTTTGTTCATAATCTGGATATTAAAGGGATCCACCTTAATTCCCACCTTACTGCCAACCTCATGCATCCTTGTGGAATGAACAAGCCATTCAAAACCGTTAGCCATGATTTCCATTTCGTAGTGCACACCCTTGAAGATGATATGCTCCACAGTTCCCCGGATGATTCCCTCCTCCGGTGCGACGAGCTCCACATCCTCGGGACGAATGACCACATCCACAGGTTTATTTTCACCGAAGCCTTCGTCAACACAGGCAAAGCGCGCACCTAAGATTTCTACCAGACGGTCTCTTATCATGGTGGCACCAATGATGTTGCTGTCGCCGATAAAGTCGGCAACAAAGGCATTTTCGGGCTCGTTGTATATCATTTCCGGAGTTCCGATCTGTTGGATATAGCCCTGATTCATTACCACGATGGTATCTGACATGGTGAGGGCTTCCTCCTGGTCATGTGTTACATAGATAAAGGTAATACCCAGCTCGTTTTTCAGACGGATCAATTCGTACTGCATATCCTGACGGAGCTTTAAGTCAAGAGCTCCCAGAGGCTCGTCCAGAAGCAGAAGCTTGGGCTCGTTCACAATCGCTCTTGCAATTGCAATACGCTGCTGCTGACCGCCGCTTAAGGAATCGGGCATACGGTTCTCATAGCCGTCCAGATTGACAAGCTTTAGGGCGTACTTGATTTTATCATTTATATATGCTTTTGATTTATTCTTAATCTTCAGACCGAATGCAATATTCTCCGCAATGGTCATATGAGTGAACAGGGCATATTTCTGGAATACCGTATTGAGATTGCGCTTATTGGGCGGAAGGTTGGTAATATCCTGCCCGTTAAAGATGACCTGTCCGCAATCCGGCTTTTCAAAGCCGCCAAGAATTCGCAGAGTGGTGGTCTTGCCGCAACCGCTGGGACCCAAAAGGGTTAGAAATTCGTTCTCACGAATATATAAATTCAAATCATCCAGAATCAGTTGTCCGTCGTAGGATTTTGATATATTAACCAAATTGACCAATGCATCTTTTTTCATGCCCGCAGTCCCTTTCTGTACCTATCAGATTTCCCTTTTGTTTAAAATACAAATTATTTTTACTATATACATAATTCACTGGAAAGTCAACGAATAATTAAACTTAAGGGGCGCATTTTTATGACTTTTTTTATGTATGAAAATTCCGTATAAAAAAATCAGGCTGTTTTGGTGGGAAAAAGTGTTTTACAAAAGATACTTTTGTGATATATTTAGATTCAGACGAGTGCATTACGAAGGGAGAAAATATGGATATGGAAAAATATGTTGCATATGTTTCTACATACACATACGGAGATAATCATGGAATTAAAATATATGACGTAGATATGGAAAAGGGAAGGTTTACGGAGAAGGATCAGGTGGAAATTACCAATTCCTCCTATGTCTGTCTGTCCCATAGCAAGAAGTATCTGTATTCCATTACAGACTTTGGCGTTGAAGCCTATCAGGTGTTGCAGGACGGAGGCCTGAAAAAGATTAATTATGCTTCCATCAACGGTATGAGAGGGTGTTATCTGTCCACGGATTACACGGATGGATATCTGTTTGTTGCCGGCTACCATGACGGCAAGCTTACGGTGCTTCGGCTCAATGAGGATGGTTCCATCGGTGAGATTACGGATGAGATTTATCATAAGGGGCTTGGCACCTTAGCAGAGCGGAATTTCAGACCCCACATCAACTGTGCCAGAATGACCCATGACAATAAATATCTTCTGGTAACTGACCAGGGTATGGATCACGTCAATGTGTATCGTTTTGACCTGCAGAAGGGCAAGGTGAAGCTGGAGGATGTGATTCGGAGTGAGATGGAATCCGGTCCCAGATTTATCAAGATATCCAAGAATGGTAAATATATCTATATTGTACATGAGTGGAAATGCTATATTGACGTCTATTACTATGAAGACAGGGACGGCGATCCTTATTTTGAAAAGATTCAGTCCGTTGAGAATGTTAAGCTTACCAGGGGTAATACCAATGCCTCCAGCGCCTTGAGCTTTTCGGCGGATTACAATTATCTGCTCACCTCCAACGCCGGGGATAATTCGGTTGTGGTCTATAATGTGGACCAGGAGACAGGACTTTTGACGAAGAATTTCTGCCTGCCCATAAGCGGAGAGTACCCTAAGGATGCAGAACTGTTTCCGAATAACAAATTCCTTGTATCTTTAAATCATGAGAGCAATGAGATGACTTTCTTCCATGTGAATCTGGAGGAGGGTACTCTGATTATGAACGGACCTGAGATTAAGGTAAATGTTCCCAATTGTATCGTATTCTGTAAGCTGCAATAGCCGGCAGGAATCATTTCTGATAGAAGTCGGTCATTGCGTCCAGCTTTGCTGACATATTAATCATCATAGCATCCAAGACAGTGAGGGCTGCCATGCATTCCATAACCACCACGGCACGTGGGACGATAACGGGATCATGACGGCCCTTGATTTGTACCTCTATTTCTTCTCCGTCCCGGCTGACAGTCTGCTGACCGGCGAAAATGGAGGGAGTGGGCTTTACATGCGCTCTTACCAGAATGGTATCGCCGTCGCTTATTCCTCCCAGGATACCGCCTGCGTGATTGGTTGCTTTTATCACCTTACCGTTTTGCATGCGGAAGGCATCATTGTTTTCGCTGCCGGATTTGGTGGATACCTGTATGCCGTCACCGATTTCGACTGCCTTCACGGCACCTATGGACATGATGGCCTTTGCCAGATTGGCATTCAGCTTCTCAAACACAGGGTCACCGATTCCTGCGGGCAACCCCTCAATTCTGCATTCCATGATTCCGCCCAGCGAGTCGGAATGTGCCTTGATTTCCTCCAGATAGCGGATTGCCTGCTTGTCTGCCTCGATATCCGGCATTGCGGTTTGGGTAGACAGAATGATTTGCTTATTGATATCGGACAAATCGGCTTGTACCGGACCGAGAGAGCATGTGTAGGCAGTGACGCTAATGCCCATATGTTTCAATATTTTACAGGCAATTGCACCTGCTGCCACCCGTCCGATGGTCTCGCGACCGGAGGAGCGTCCGCCTCCGCGGTAGTCACGGAAGCCGTATTTGGCATCGAAGGAATAATCCGCATGCCCCGGACGATAATAGGAGGCAATTTCACTGTAATCCTTCGAAATCTGGGAGGTGTTCCGGACAAGCAGGGAAATGGGTGTTCCGGTGGTATGCCCTTCAAACACACCCGATAGAATTTCCACCTCATCCGCCTCTTTTCGGGGAGTGGTGACGGAGCTTGTGCCGGGCTTTCTCCTGTCCAGATATGCCTGAATGTCTGACTCACATAATTCCAGACCCGCGGGACAGCCGTCAACTACAACCCCCAAGGCCTTACCGTGCGATTCTCCCCATGTTGTTATTCTGAAAATTGTTCCGAATGATGAACCTGCCATTGTTGTTTCCTCCGTTTTGTTCCGGTATCCTTGATATGTTTTGAAATATATTGAGTATACCGAAATATTTGAAAAATAGCAACTTTTTTGGAGAAAATAGATGCACGACATGAAATAATATGATATTATTGTCTAAAATGGTTTAAGAAGGCTGATATACAGATGAGAAGAACGGTTGAAGAACGTGTCAAATCAAGGCTGTTGCGGATTGGCAAGAAAAATCAAATATGCAGTATTCTCATTTTGCCCGTTTATTTGTTATGGGTGCTTCTTTTTCGTGGAATTAATTATTGTAAAAACAACGGCAAGCGGTTTTCCATGCTCGCTATGTCCATGATTCTCTATGTGGTATACAGCAGTTTTTCATTTCCTTTATTCATCACTGTGGACGGAGCGGAGGACAACTTTTATACAGAGAGCGAGATGGCAAACAGCGTGTCGCTGGCAGAGGAAGAGGAATTGAATCTGGAGGATGTTGAGATTCTGGATGATGATGATGTGTTGGATGAGTTTGACTTTGAAGAGACTTCCCACGGTCTGGATATTGTTGACAAATACGATGCTGACGATATTTTGAAGTCCACGGAGAACAGAGTGGCGAGAACCGAGAAGGAGGTATCCGAGAACTACGAGGATTATGAATTTTCCGCTGATGACTGGAGGCTGGTGTTAATCAACAAACAGCATTCCATTCCGGATGATTATACCTTTGAGTTGGGCTATATTAACAGCAGCATGCGCTGCGATGAGCGTATCATTGACGATTTGCGAGCAATGCTTCAGACGGCTAAGGAGGAAGAGGTCAATCTGGTTGTGTGCTCCCCCTACCGGGACGATGCAAGACAGGAGTATTTATTTAATCGCAAGATTACTCTGTATATGAAACAGGGTATGTCCTTTGTGGAGGCACATCAGCTTGCCAGTCAGGCAGTCACTGTACCGGGTGCAAGTGAACATCAGATAGGTCTTGCCTTTGATATTGTCAGCAATACCTATTCCTCCTTGAATGAAGGGTTCGGAGAGACAGAGGCGGGTATTTGGCTTGCGAAGAACAGCTGTCGTTTCGGATTTATCCTACGGTATCCTGAGGGAAAGGAGTATATCACCGGTATTGAGTATGAGCCTTGGCATTTCAGATATGTTGGAGTTGAGGCGGCCACTGTGATTACACAGAAGGGTATCACTTTAGAAGAGTTTTGGGAGGAATTGGAATAGATGTATCGTATTTTAAAACAGGAGGGAAGAGCCAAACGTGCAGAGCTTCATACTGTTCACGGTGTGATTCAGACCCCCGTTTTCATGAATGTAGGAACCGTTGCAGCGATTAAGGGTGCGGTTTCGACGGAGGATTTGGAGAGAATAAAGACACAGGTAGAATTATCCAACACCTATCATCTCCATGTGCGTCCGGGAGATAGGGTGATTAAGGAGCTGGGAGGTCTTCATAAATTCATGTCATGGGATAAGCCTATTTTGACTGATTCCGGTGGATTTCAGGTGTTTTCCCTGGCAGGACTCCGTAAGATTAAAGAAGAAGGTGTGTATTTTAATTCCCATATAGACGGACGAAAGATTTTCATGGGACCCGAAGAGAGTATGCAGATTCAATCGAATTTAGGCTCCACGATTGCAATGGCCTTTGATGAATGCGCACCCAGCAAGGCGGACAGAATATATGTACAGAATTCTGTGGACAGAACCGTGAGATGGTTGGAACGCTGTAAGAGGGAGATGAACCGTTTGAATGCTTTGGAGGATACGGTGAATCCCAACCAGCTTCTTTTCGGTATCAATCAGGGAGCAGTTTACGCGGATATCCGTATTGAGCATGCCAAGAGAATCAGTGAGCTGAATCTTGACGGATACGCGATTGGCGGTCTTGCTGTGGGGGAGACGCATGAGGAAATGTATGATATTCTGGATCATGTGGTTCCTTATCTTCCCACAGATAAGCCCACCTATCTGATGGGGGTGGGTACGCCTGCCAACATTTTGGAGGGTGTGGAGCGCGGCATCGATTTCTTCGATTGCGTGTATCCCAGCCGAAACGGAAGGCATGGACATCTGTATACCAATCATGGCAAGATTAATCTTTTTAATGCAAAGTATGAGCTGGATGACAGACCGATCGAGGAGGGCTGCGGCTGCCCTGCATGTAAGCGTTATTCCAGAGCCTATATCCGTCATTTACTCAAGGCGAAGGAGATGCTGGGTATGAGACTTTGCGTGCTTCATAATCTGTATTTTTACAATACGATGATGGAGGAAATCAGAGACGCGCTGGACGAGGGCAGATTCGCACGGTACAAAAAAGAAAAATTAGAGAATATGTCCTCACCTCTTGATTAATTTAAAAACTTTGTGTATCATACATATTTGAAAAGCTTTTAGACGTTTGACGTCAGAATGGAGGAACAATGGGTATTTTATTAACTGAAGCTGAGTCTGCAGGAACAATGAGTTTGATTAGTATGGTGGTGATTTACGGTCTTTTGTTTGCCGCTATTTGGTTCTTTATGATGAGACCGCAGAAGAAAGAGCAGAAGAGAGTGGCATCCATGCTTGCATCTCTTGAAAACGGAGATTGTGTTCTTACCACATCAGGCTTCTACGGAATCGTAATTGACATATCAGATGACACAGTAATCGTTGAATTTGGTAACAATAAGAACTGCCGTATTCCTATGGAAAAATCTGCAATCAGTCGTGTGGAGAAAGCGAACGAGAACTAATCGTATATTCGTAATGGAGATAGGGCAGTGCCATTTCAATATGGCACTGCTTTACTTATAGCTTACAGTATAGACATAATTGAACGGAGGTTGTTATGGAATTAAAGATTACCTGTATTCCCGGAGACGGTATTGGTCCTGAGATTGTAGCAGAAGCAAAAAAAGTATTGAATAAGGTGGCAGATAAATACGGTCACAAGATGAATTATACGGATATCCTGATGGGAGGTGCATCCATCGATGTGCACGGAGTCCCCTTGACAGATGAGGCGATTGCAACAGCGAAGGCTGCGGATGCCGTTCTGATGGGTTCGATTGGAGGAAACACAACCACCTCTCCCTGGTATCAGTTGCCTCCCAATCTTCGACCTGAGGCAGGACTGTTGGCAATCCGTAAAGCATTGAATTTGTTTGCAAATCTCCGCCCTGCGGTTTTGTATGATGAATTGGCAGCTGCCTGTCCCTTAAAGGAAGAAATCAGTGAAGCCGGATTTGATATGATGATTATGAGAGAGCTTACCGGCGGATTATACTTTGGCGAGCGCAAAACCATCGAAGAAAATGGCGTGAAAAAGGCCATTGATACACTTACATATGACGAGAACGAGATTCGACGGATAGCCATTAAGGGCTTTGATATCGCCATGAAGCGCAGAAAGAAAGTGACCAGCGTTGATAAGGCGAATGTACTGGATTCCTCCAGACTTTGGAGAAAGGTTGTGGAGGAGGTTGCAAAGGATTATCCGGAAGTAGAGCTGGAGCATATGCTGGTGGATAATTGTGCGATGCAGCTTGTCAAGAACCCTGCTCAGTTCGATGTAATTCTGACGGAGAACATGTTCGGAGACATTCTGTCTGACGAGGCAAGTATGGTAACCGGATCCATCGGAATGCTTGCAAGTGCAAGCTTAAATGATTCTAAATTCGGTCTGTATGAGCCCAGCCACGGTTCCGCACCGGATATCGCAGGTCAGGATATTGCGAACCCGATTGCAACCATTCTCAGTGCAGCCATGATGCTCAGATACAGCTTTGACCTTGACAAGGAGGCTGATGCCATTGAAAATGCCGTAAAGCAGGTATTGAGGGATGGTTACAGAACCGTAGATATTATGTCTGAGGGCTGCAGACAGGTTGGGTGCTCAGAGATGGGAACCTTACTTGCGGAAAGAATTTAATCTGATAACAAACTGTTACATATATGAAAACGAAAAGAGGTAGTGTAGAATGAGAAGTGATGCAGTTAAAACAGGTACCGCACAGGCACCCCACAGAAGTCTTTTTAATGCTCTCGGATATACGGAGGAGGAGCGCAGACGTCCCCTGATTGGTATCGTGAGCTCTTATAATGAGATTGTTCCCGGTCATATGAATCTGGATAAGATTGTAGATGCTGTTAAAATGGGCGTTGCAATGGCAGGCGGTACCCCTGTTGTATTTCCTGCAATCGCAGTGTGCGACGGTATTGCCATGGGACATACCGGAATGAAGTATTCCCTGGTTACAAGAGACTTGATTGCGGACAGTACAGAATGCATGGCAATGGCACATGGCTTCGACGGACTGGTGTGTGTGCCCAACTGTGATAAGAATGTACCCGGCCTTTTGATGGCAGCTGCAAGACTGAACATTCCTACCGTATTCGTATCCGGCGGTCCCATGCTTGCCGGACACATTGACGGTCATAAAACAAGTCTTTCCAGCATGTTTGAGGCTGTCGGAAGTGTTGCGGCAGGTACGATGACGATGGAGAAGCTGTGCGAGTTTGAGGAGAAGGCTTGCCCCACCTGCGGTTCCTGTTCGGGTATGTATACGGCGAACTCCATGAACTGCCTTACAGAAGCAATCGGTATGGGACTTAGAGGAAACGGTACCATTCCTGCGGTTTATTCTGAGAGAATCCGTCTGGCGAAGCATGCCGGAATGAAGATAATGGAACTGGTGGAGAAGGATATTAAGCCCAGAGATATTATGACGAAGAATGCATTTATGAATGCACTTGTAGTGGATATGGCACTGGGATGCTCTACGAACTCCATGCTGCATCTGCCCGCAATTGCGAAAGAGGCCGGTGTGGAATTGAATCTTGAAATCGCAAATGAACTTTCAGCAAAGACACCGAACCTCTGCCATCTGGCACCTGCAGGCCCTACTTATATGGAGGACTTAAATGAGGCAGGCGGCGTTTATGCAGTCATGAATGAGCTGACTAAGAAAAATCTGTTACATTTGGATTGTATGACGGTAAACGGCACTACCATCGGTGAAAATATCAAGGGCTGTGTCAACAGAAATCCCGAGGTTATCCGTCCCATTGAGAATCCTTATTCCGAGACCGGCGGTATCGCTATCCTGAAGGGTAACCTTGCTCCTGACAGCGGTGTGGTAAAGCGTTCTGCAGTAGTTCCTGAGATGATGGTCCATGAAGGTCCTGCCAGAGTATTTGATTGCGAAGAGGATGCGATTGCAGCCATCAAGGGCGGTAAGATTGTAGCCGGAGATGTTGTGGTCATCCGTTACGAGGGTCCCAAGGGTGGCCCCGGTATGAGAGAAATGTTAAATCCTACCTCCGCAATTGCAGGTATGGGACTGGGTTCCAGTGTAGCATTGATTACAGACGGACGTTTCTCCGGTGCATCCCGAGGTGCTTCCATCGGACATGTGTCCCCCGAGGCAGCTGTGGGTGGTCCTATTGCGCTGGTGGAAGAGGGTGACATTATCCGTATCAATATTCCTGAGAACCAGCTGGATGTATTGGTGTCTGATGAAGTACTTGCCGAGAGAAGAGCTAACTGGAAGCCTGTGATGAAGGAAGTGTCCGGATATCTGAAGAGATACCGTGAGCTTGTCACCAGCGGTAACCGCGGTGCGGTGTTGGAGGTTCCTTCTAACCGGAAGTAAACAGAATGAGAAAGTGTTTTGACACAACAGGAGAGTATGGAGGAATGGATAATGCAGTTAACAGGTTCTGAAATAGTAATTGAATGCTTGAAGGAGCAGGGAGTGGATACGGTATTCGGATATCCCGGAGGTACCATTCTTAACGTGTATGATGCTCTCTACAAGCATAGTGATGAGATAAGACATGTTCTTACCTCCCATGAACAGGGAGCAGCCCATGCGGCGGACGGCTATGCGAGAGCAACGGGCAAGGTTGGTGTGTGTATGGCTACAAGCGGTCCCGGAGCCACTAATCTGGTAACCGGAATTGCCACCGCCTATATGGATTCTGTGCCTATGGTTGCGATTACAGCCAATGTGGCACTGCCTGCGCTGGGAAAGGACAGCTTCCAGGAGGTGGATATCGCCGGTGTGGCTATGCCTATTACAAAGCACAGCTATATCGTTAAGAACATAGAAGTGCTTGCGGATACGATTCGCAAAGCCTTTGAAATTGCAAGAACCGGTCGTCCCGGACCTGTGCTTGTGGATATCACCAAGGACGTAACAGCAGCTGTCTGTGAGTACACACCCGTTTGTCCTAAGGTAATCGAGCCCGCTGTCCGTTATACAGAGGCTGATATGGAGCAGGTGATTACCTATATCCGAAATGCGAAGAAGCCTTTTATCTATCTGGGAGGTGGTGCGATTGCTTCCGGTGCCTCCGCTGAGGTGGCTCGTTTTGCAGAGCTGATTGACGCTCCGGTGTGCGATACCCTGATGGCTAAGGGTGCCTTTGACGGCAAAAATGACCGATATACAGGTATGATTGGTATGCACGGAACCAAGACCTCCAATCTGGGCGTCAGTGAATGTGATTTATTCATCGCTCTGGGAGCAAGATTTTCTGACCGTGTGACCGGTAATCCGAAGAAATTTGCAGAGAATGCCAAGGTGATTCAGATTGATATTGATCCTGCTGAAATCAACAAAAATATCCGTGTGGATGCAGCTTTGATTGGTGACTTGAAGAAGGTGCTCTCTGCGTTGAACGGAAAGCTTGAGAAGCAGGAGCACGGCGAGTGGATGCAGAAGATTCAGGATATGAAGGCGAAATATCCTCTGAAATATGATGCTTCCCAGCTGTCCTGTCCCTATGTGATAGAGGAAATCGACCGTATTACAAAGGGCGAGGCGATTATCACCACCGACGTGGGTCAGCATCAGATGTGGGCGGCACAGTATTATCAATACACAAAGCCCCGCACCTTCCTTTCCTCCGGCGGTTTGGGCACCATGGGATATGGCCTCGGTGCTTGCATCGGTGCACAGACAGGTCAGCCTGACAAAATATGTATCAACATTGCAGGTGACGGATGCTTCCGCATGAATATGAATGAGCTGGCAACAGCGAGCCGTTACAACATACCCATTATTCAGGTGGTTATCAATAACCATGTACTGGGAATGGTACGTCAATGGCAGACGCTGTTCTACGGTAAAAGATATTCCCAGACGGTGCTGAATGATAAGGTTGATTTCTGCAAGGTCGCTGAGGGCTTGGGATGTGAAGCTATCAAAGTAACCCGCAAGGAGGAAGTGGCTCCTGCAATAGAGAAGGCCATTGCTTTGAAGGCTCCGGTACTGATAGAATGTGTAATTCCTGAGGATGACAAGGTATTCCCCATGGTTCCGGCAGGAGCACCTCTGACAGATGTATTTGATGGAGACGACCTGAAAAACAGGTCATAATTCACAAAGGAAAGGTATATGAAAAAGACAGCAAAATATGTTTTGTTGATAGGTTTATCAGTTTTGTTTCTGTTGTGTGCAGGTTATTTTCTTTTGGCATTTTATTACAGGGATGGTTTCAGCCTTAACACCTGGATTAACGGTGTATACTGTACCGGAAAAACTGTTGAAGAAGTCAATTCGGAGCTTTTGTACGATGCAAAGGCTCCGATTGTCATAATGAAGGATAAGGATGGAAAGTGTGTTTCTCTGGATATGTCAGAGGCCGGTTATCAGGAGGATTATTTAAAACCCCTTCAGAGCTTCCTTGAGCGACAGAACCCGTTGCTTTGGGTTGACAATATTTTGTCGACGCGAAGTCACAGGCTTTCTCCTGACATAACATATAATGATGAGCAGCTTCGTGATTTGTTTGAACAAACAGAGCTTGTCCGTGCGGAGCAAAGCAGAAGAATGGATTTTGGGCTGGAATTCAGTGAGGCTGACGGTTATTTTCTGTATGATGGATTGAGCGATAGATTGGATGTAGAGAAAGCGTTCCTTGTGTTGCAGTCTTCCCTGAGTGAAGAGGATTACGAAATTGATTTGCTGGAAACGGATTGCTATTACTCTGTTCCTCTCAACAAAGAACAGCAAGCGGCCGGTGCACTTGCCTTGCAGGTAGAAGATTTCCAAAAATGTAATATTGTGTATGACATGGGAGCAGAACAGCTTCCCTTGGATGCTTCCGTTATGTCCGGCTTCCTCAAAAAGGAGGGAAATAAGATTAGGACGGATGAGAACGGCTGTCTGATGCTGGATGAGGAAGCCGTTGCCGCTTTTGTGGCTTCTTTGGCTGCGGATTATGATACCTATCAGAAGGAGCGTGAATTCCATAGTACAAAAGGAGACATCGTTACTGTGAAGGGCGTTACCTACGGTACCCTGCTTGACCAAAGGGCAGAGGTGAGTTATCTGATGGATACTCTGTTGACCGCGCAGGCGCATACAGAGGAGGCACATTATCATATTCCTTCCTACAAGAGGGAAGGCGTTGTGCGGGGACTGGACGATATCGGTGATACCTATATTGAAGTGGATATGACCGCACAGAAGCTGTATTATTACGAACAAGGGGAGCTTAAGCTGGAGACAGCTGTGGTCACCGGCAATGCCCGGAGAGGGTGGGATACCCCCGAAGGCGTCAATTATGTATACAAAAAACAAAAAAACAGAGTTTTACGTGGGGCAAACTATGCGACACCTGTGAAGTATTGGATGCCGGTTAACGGCAATATCGGCATTCATGATGCCGATTGGAGGAGCGAATTCGGTGGTGAGATTTATAAAACGAATGGCTCTCACGGATGTATCAATACTCCCCCTGAGAAAATGGCTGAGTTATATGAAATGGTGGAGGTGGGGACACCTGTGGTTCTCTTTTATTGATTTCTGTGTCATAAAAATTTAAAAAAATTTAACAATTCAGTTGACTAAAGTGAACGAAACGATTATTCTATACCTATGGTTATTTTGAAATTGATATTTTTATAACAAATTTGCCTGTACATAATAATTATTTGAGGAGGATATCAACATGGCAAGAGTTTACAATTTCTCAGCAGGTCCTGCAGTCCTGCCGGAGGAGGTATTGAAAGAAGCAGCAGATGAGATGATGGACTATAGAGGAACCGGTATGTCCGTTATGGAGATGAGCCATAGATCCAAGGCTTATGATACCATTATCAAAGAGGCTGAGGCAGACTTAAGAGAGCTTATGAATATTCCTGACAATTATAAGGTTCTGTTCTTACAGGGCGGTGCAAGCCAGCAGTTTGCTATGATTCCCATGAACCTGATGAAGAACGGCGTGGCTGATTATATTGTAACCGGTCAGTGGGCAAAGAAAGCATATCAGGAGGCTTGCCTGTACGGAAAGGCAAACAAGATTGCATCCTCTGAGGATGAGACCTTCTCCTATATTCCCGATTGCTCAGATCTTCCTATCAGCGAGGATGCTGATTATGTATATATCTGTGAGAATAATACCATTTACGGAACGAAGTTCAAAACCCTTCCCAACACAAAGGGTAAGACCTTGGTTGCAGATGTGTCCAGCTGCTTCCTTTCTGAGCCCGTTGATGTGACTAAATACGGTGTCATCTACGGTGGTGTTCAGAAGAATATCGGACCTGCAGGTGTGGTAATTGTGATTATCAGAGAGGATTTGATTACCGAGGATGTACTTCCCGGAACTCCCACCATGCTGCGTTACAAGATTCACGCTGACAATGCATCCCTGTATAATACTCCGCCTGCATATGGTATCTATATCTGCGGCAAGGTATTTAAGTGGATTAAGAAAATGGGCGGCTTAACCGCTATGAAAGAGCGCAATGAGAAGAAGGCAAAGATTCTCTATGATTTCCTTGATGAGAGTAAATTATTCAAGGGTACCGTACGCAAGGAGGACCGTTCCCTGATGAATGTTCCTTTTGTGACAGGCAATGAGGAATTGGATGCCAAATTTGTCAAAGAGGCGAAGGAAGCCGGCTTTGAGAATTTAAAGGGACACAGAAGTGTGGGCGGTATGAGAGCCAGCATCTACAATGCAATGCCGATTGAGGGTGTTGAGAAATTGGTAGCATTTATGAAGAAATTTGAGGAGGAGAATGCATAATGTATAAGATTAATTGTTTGAATCCTATTTCCCAAGTGGGACTTGACAGATTTACCTCAGAATATGCGTTGACAGACAATGTTAACGAGGCGGACGGCATCCTGGTCAGAAGTGCTGCCATGCATGATATGGAGCTTCCTGACAATCTTCTCGCTGTGGCCAGAGCAGGAGCAGGTGTAAATAATATTCCCTTGAGCAAATGTGCGGAGAAGGGTATTGTTGTCTTCAACACCCCCGGCGCAAATGCAAACGGCGTGAAGGAGCTGGCTGTATGTGCAATGCTTCTTGCTTCCCGTGATATCGTGGGCGGAATTGAGTGGGTAAAATCCATTCAGAATGAGCCTGAGGTAGCTAAGATGGTGGAGAAGGGCAAGGGTAAATTTGCCGGAACCGAGTTAAAGGGCAAAAAGCTTGGTATTATCGGTCTTGGCGCCATTGGAGGACCTCTTGCGAACATCGCTGTTCATTTCGGTATGGAGGTATACGGATGTGACCCTTATCTTTCCGTAGATGCTGCATGGAATATTTCCAGGCATGTTAAGCATGTAAAGACGAGAGAAGAGATTTTCAGTACCTGTGACTTTATTTCCGTGCATACTCCTCTTGTGGAGAATGAGGATCCCAATGTCAACACCAAGAAGATGATTAATGCAGATACCATCGCTCTGATGAAGGACGGTGTCGTTGTAATTAATATGGCAAGAGACCTTCTTGTGGATGATGATGCTATGGAAGCTGCTTTGCAGAGCGGAAAGGTAAGAAAATACGTAACTGATTTCCCCAATGCCAAAACAGCAGGTATGGATAAGGTCATTGCAATTCCTCATCTGGGTGCATCTACCGAAGAATCGGAGGACAACTGTGCAGTGATGGCAGCAAAGGAAATGATGGATTACCTTGAGAACGGTAATATAAAGAACAGCGTTAATTATCCCGCATGCGATATGGGCGTATGTACCCAGGCAGGACGTGTTGCTATTTTCCATAAGAACATCGCAAACATGATTACCAAGTTCACTGCAGCTTTCGGTGATAAGGGTATCAATATCAGTGATATGATGAACAAATCCCGCGGAGAGGTGGCATACACCATGCTGGATATTGAGACTGCTGCAACACCTGAAATCATTGATGAATTACGTCAGATTAACGGCGTTTTCCGTGTGAGAGTTGTGAAATAGGTCGCCGTCAGTCAAAGCATAGAAATGTAGAATATGGAAATACAAAAATAGAAATGAAGAATGCAGAAATGCCACATGGTAGAAGCCATGTGGCATTTTTAAATCTTTTTCGCATGAAAGCCGCAAGAAAGCATTCATTAACGGTACAGAAGCGGTGAACCACCGTCGGTATTAATATCTTTCAAATCCTCCTGCAATTTCTGTTCGGACAGAACAGAGGCTTCTGACTGAAGGTCCATGTAAAGGATGAAAACATCCTCAAGAGACATATTTCTTTCCTTGGCGATTTCTTCCATAACCGGCTTTAATTTCTCCAGCTGCAGGGAGACAGGTGTTTTCTGGGGCTCAATATCTCCCAGAACACTTTCTGAATATGCGTTAATTCTATTTAATAGTGCTCTTTGTTCGTCTGTCATTTAGAACCTCCGTGATATAGATTTGTACCTATTTTAGCACTCTGTGCTTGTTATGTATAGATTTATTTGATAAAATATTTATCTGGAACGGCATATACAGCCGCCCAAATAGAATGAGAAAACGAACAGAGAGGGAGAAATATGGCAGATATCAGACCATTCCGGGCTTATCGCCCCAAGGCAGGCTTGGAGAGAAAAATAGCAGCACTTCCTTATGATGTATATAATCGTGAGGAGGCATGTGCGGTAGTCAGGGAAAATCCGGAATCATTTCTGGCAATTGACCGTGCGGAGACACAGTTTGATAATAGTGTGGACACCTACGCGCCGGAGGTATATGAAAAGGCGAAGTCTATGCTCCGCGGACAAATCGCTGAAGGACGCTTTGTACAGGATGCTGTGCCCTGTTATTATCTCTATGAACAGATGATGGACGGCAGAAGCCAGACAGGCATTGTAGCCTGTGCGTCCATTGATGACTATTGCAATCATGTAATCAAGAAGCATGAAAACACAAGAGCAGACAAGGAACAGGACAGAATCCGGCATGTAGATATCTGTAATATGCAGACCGGACCTATCTTTTTGGCATATCGCGCCAATGATATCCTGCGCGAAATTGTGGCGGATACGAAGGAGGAGAAGCCTGTTTACAATTTTACAAGTGAAGACGGAATCGGCCACAGAGTGTGGGTGATTGATGACGTGGAATGCGTTGAAAGGATTTATGAAGCCTTTGCAGAGCTTCCCTCTGTTTATATTGCAGACGGACATCATCGGTGCGCCTCCGCCGTGAAGGTGGGATTAAAGCGCAGAGAGGAGTTCCCGGACTATACAGGGGAGGAGGAATTTAATTACTTCCTGTCCGTTCTGTTTCCGGATGAAGAGCTTCATATCATGGATTATAACCGTGTAGTTAAGGATTTAAACGGCTTCACTGCTCAGGAATTTATAGACAAGGTTTCCGCCTGCTTTGAAGTGGAGAAGGTGGGAACGGAGCCCTATCGCCCCGTAAGAAAGGGAACCTTTGGCATGTATCTGGAGGAGGAATGGTATTGTCTGACTGCCAAGGAGAGCATTGTCAGTCAGGATGCGGTGAAGGGCTTAGATGTTTCCTTGCTGCAGGAACATCTGCTGGCTCCGATTTTGGGGATTGCTGATCCCAAAAATGATAAACGGATTGATTTCGTCGGTGGCATCAGAGGGCTGAAGGAATTGGAGAGAAGAGTTCGCGCTGATATGAAGGTGGCTTTTTCCCTGTATCCCACTTCCATTGAAGAACTGTTCGCCGTGGCGGATGCAGGGCTGTTAATGCCTCCTAAATCCACCTGGTTTGAGCCGAAGCTCAGAAGCGGTCTGTTCCTTCACGATATCAGTAATGAGTAGATAAGTAATAAGTGGATAAGTAATAAGGTAAAGGAGCTTTAGCATTTATGATTTCATGGAGTATGACCGGAATCGGTGCAATGAAAAATTTGTTGGATACGCTGCCGGAGAAGACACTTGATTTAGTGATTCGGATTCTGCTGGCAATTCTTTTTTTTGCAGTTGGTATTCAAGTGATTAAGGTACTTCGGAAAATAGTCGTCAAATCCATGGAGCGCGTCAATGCCGAGCTGGGCGCGATTCAGTTTGTGGATTCTTTTATCAAGATTGCAATGTATGTGGTGCTGGTTCTGATGCTCGCCGCCAGCTTCGGGATGGATGCTGCGAGTATTGTGGCAGTATTGGGCTCTGCCGGTGTCGCGTTAGGTCTTGCACTGCAGGGAAGTCTTTCCAATCTGGCAGGGGGTGTGCTGATTCTGGTTTTGAAGCCCTTTAAGGTCGGAGATTATATTATCGAGGGAGTCTCCAACAAGGAGGGTGAGGTTTCGGAAATCCAGATTTTTTATACCAAGCTGGTCACCCCCGACAATAAGGTGATTGTGTTGCCGAACGGCACGCTGGCCAACAATAATCTGATTAACGTCACAGCTAACCCCTGCAGACGTATGGATATCTGTGTGGGGATCTCTTATCAGTCCGATATCTGCTGTGCCAAGAAGACTTTGCTGGAAATATTGGAAAACGATGCGAAGGTCATGCAGGATAAGGAAAGACTGGTGGTGGTAGACGAGCTTGGAGATTCCTGCGTGAAGCTCCTGGTTCGCTGTTGGTTTAGAAACGAAGATTACTGGGAAGGCAAATGGAGAATTACCGAGGAATGTAAATATGCATTAGACAAGGCTGGGATTGAAATTCCCTTTCCGCAGCTGGATGTGCATGTGAAGGGCAGTGTTTAAATTGTCCTTATTGGTGATATATTTTGAGTAAAATACTAAATTTATTAAATTAATAAATTCATGGTTGCAAAACAGAAGAATAACCGATATAATACAATTTAGTTGCAGTTATGCAATTAGGCTGAAATAGCTCAGTTGGTAGAGCACTTCACTCGTAATGAAGGGGTCGTAGAGCTATAAAGCACTGTAAAATAAGGGAAAACTAATACTATCAGAAATTATTTACCCTAATATTTACCCTAATTAGAAAGTAAGTGACAAGCCAAATATTTTATTGTATAATAGGTTTATGCTTCCGTGGCTCAGCTGGTAGAGCAACGCATTCGTAATGCGTAGGTCAGGGGTTCGAATCCCCTCGGGAGCTTTATCTTTTAAAAATGGGAGTCTTATCATGACATTATCTATTATACGATTAGAAAAAAGAATTGTTACCTGCATGTTAGAAGATGGTACAATTATTGATATTGCAAGAAGATGGTTTACAGATGATATCGAAGAAGGAGATGTCATAGAATTTGATATTGAAAAGAAAATAGAATAATGACTATATAAAAACCGTGGACTTTCGCGGTTTTTTTGTACATAAAAAGAAGAAAAATTAATTTAGAAAAAATATAACGTATACTATATAGTTTTAGCATTCGTTATACTTGGAGGAAAGGTATGTTTGAATGGAAAGTTGAAGATATGACTTTATTAAATCAAAAAAGTGGATTATTTCTTAGAAAAAAAATTTATGATTGCGAATATAATACCACAAGAGAAGACAAAATCTCTTTTGTAGATAGTAAACAAGATGGAATCTTAAGTTATCTTTTAACTTTAATTGAAAAATTCAATCAGGATGTAGAGACCATGCCTAAAGACCAATATGGTAATGTTAAAACAATTTCTCTTAAAGCATGGATTAAAAAAAATGATACAAAATATTCCAAACCAATTATAGATGACCATTATGAATATGGAAAATATTATATTCTTGGAATGGAAAGATATATTACGAACAACGAACAAGGTCATTTTGATATTTATAAAGATTTAGTTGATGAATTATTCCATCGCCAGCTTAAAAAGTGCGAAGAAAAAGAACGAGATTATTTTTTAGAACATGATGAGCGTTCTATTTTAAAACGAGAATTCAGAACAATGATGGATAAATATGACACCACTTTCGGAGTTCCGGTTGTCATACATGGAAATAATTATTATATTGGTGATTTTAAGAAAAACAGAGAAATCACTCTTGATGAAATAAAAGAAATGCTTTCTAAATATGAACAGCTTGATTCATTAGTGAAAAAAATAGCAGCAGAAACGCACATTGTTTATGATAATGAATCATATTCTGCAGATTATGATAGAGAAGAAGATTTATAATCAGCGGGAAAAGCGAGAGGTAATAAATATGTATTCCATAGAAAATGTTTCTCAAAGAGTTATAGCTTTATGTAATGAAAATAATATCACCTTTAGGGAATTAGCAAAAAGAAGCAATCTATCCATATCTACAGTTACAAATATAGTGTATTGTAAAACAAAAAATCCAAGAATTATCACTATTAAAAAAATATGTGAAGGTTTTGGAATAAATTTAAAATTTTTTTTCCAAAATTAACGATTTTTGCTTGTTTTTGCATTTTTTTTACTCATATATATAATGTACATAGTGTCCTCTGTTATATATAATGAATTGAGTAGGTCCCGGTTGGCGGGTTAAAATAGCCTACTCTATCTAGCCCTTTCGCCAAATGGTAAGGCACAGCACTTTGACTGCTGCATTCGCTGGTTCGAATCCAGCAAGGGCTGTTCGAAGTATAACCCCCCTTGTTTATACTTCAACGATAGTTTCCCCCTTTCTTTATAAAAAATAAGAACCTGGAATGCCGGGTTCTTATTTTTCTTTTTTATATCTCTACGCCATCATTAATATTATATTCTGAATTTTTCTTTCTCTTTTTCTTATCTTCTCGGAAATTTAAAATATTATTTGTAAGAGGAAATTTCTTTAATATGCTCTGCAATAAATCATTCAATATTTTTCTTGGAACAGCTTTTTCAATTTTTCTATAAGTCCTAATTCTTTCCTGAATGAGTCTTTCATTTCCACCGAATTCTTCTTCCAAGTCATCCTGCAATGCAATAGCTTCCTTATATTTCATATAAAATTGATTATGCTTTGCTTCTGCAATTTCGGCTCTACGATTTAAAGCTCGTTCCATATATACATTTTTTAATGCCATATCCTGCACATAAGTATTTACTCTTGCGATATAATCATCAACGCGTTCTCCAACTTCCATTGTGGGAGCTTTTTCTTCCATAGCTTTATTTAAGACAGAATAAAAATGATTTAAGTCTTCTTTTCTTGTTCGAGAATACTCCTCGCCACGTTTAAGTCCTAAAGGCTCCATTGCTTTTCCGTAAGAGCTTTGTAAATCTATCATTTTTTTTATTCCACCGGTAAAAGACCTTGCACAAAGCTTGTTTCTTTCGTCAATAGGAATAATAATCGTATGGATATGCGGAGTGATTTCGTCTTCGTGTAACTGCATAGAAAGAACGTTTTCTTCGCCGAAAGTATCTTTCATCCATTTTATATTTGCTTCTTTCCATGCTTCCATATCCACATCAGCACCTTTGGAAAAGGTTGTTACAATTTCATATGCAAGCACCGCATTTTTTCTTTTTGTAACAGGTTCTCCGGTCTTTAATTCAATATCTTTCATTCGTTGATACCAAAGGTCTCTATAACCATATCCGGTATCATTTATAAGTTCCTCGTTCCTATCGCTCAATGAAACATCAACATTGCTTAAAGATATCTCTCTCAAATTGTGCTCATGGCTCATTTGTAAGCTTCTCATTGATTTTATTTTTCTTATTGTCATTACACAATAGTTATTAGACATTTCCCTTTTCCTCTTTTTAAATAAATTTTCCTATATATTAAATGTGAAAAATTTTTAAAAATTTGTATAAAAACCTTCGTTTTTTCTTTGTTTTGCATTTATTTTACACATAATTAATTAGGGAAAATATAATATCTAAAATTTCACATAGACAGGGGGTAAATAATGGAAAGAATTGTAGTGCCTTTTGAGAAAAAAGCAAAGGCAAGAGAATTAGGAGTTATCTTTAACAAAACAGATAGAAATTGGTATCTTCCGGAAGGAATAGAAGTCGATAGGAAACTGGCAATCGAAAATTTATTAAAAGAAGAGTCTGTTTTTCCTGAATCCGTAGAAAACGAAATTTGCGATTTAACAAATAATAAAACTCAGGAAGATTTAATAACACCAAATGAAGAGCTTTTATCTTTAAATCAATCAATGGCAGAAACATGGGAAAATCTGATATCTTCAGAAGAACCTCTTAAAATTGCTCTTGCAATTAAAGAAATAGGAATGCCGGCAGATGCACAGCTTCGAACAAGGCTTTTAAAAATTCTTGGATTACGCAGACCGGGAGATTATCCCATAACTTATGACGGAATGCTCATATGCTCGGAGAGTTTTGCTTCTCTTTATACGGAAGAATATGTATCTGCGTTAGTTGCTAAAGTTATTACAGGTGCAAAATCCTATACCGAAGAAATAAAAGAAGCTGATATTACAGAAGAAGAAAAAGCATTGTTATTATTTATTTTACCATTATAAGGAGCAATAATATGTCAACTATAATATTGATTGCTGTTTTCTTTTATTTATTATTTCAATCCATAAGCGATATAAAAACGATGCAGGTTTATGTTTTACCTAATAATATTGCAGTCATATTAAGTGTTATTTTATATATAATAGACTGCATGGTTTTAAACATTTTCCCATCACCGGAAAACATTATTACTATAGGATGTATATTTCTATTAAGTATGTTAAAAATGTATGGAATTGGTGATGCAAAAGCGATGACAGTAATTTATTTAACCTTACGATATAAAAGTCTTTCTTATCCAAATCCGGACACATTTACTTTTTTATTATCCATACTTATAGCAAATGTTTTGTTTTTAACAGTTAATAAGATTTACCAAAAAATTAAAAGACTCCCTAAAAGTAAAAAAGCAGCATATTTTCCTTTTTTAACGATTGGATATATGGCTGGATTATTTATATAAAAAAAGAAAGGAAAACAAAATGGGATACAACACAAAAGACCAAAGCCAGGCATTATATGATTTTATGAATCAATATATGGGGTCAAGCGAAAGCAATATTGAATCTAATAATGAGACACAGGAAGAGCCTGATGAATTTTTAGAAGAAAATGCGTGGCTTCAAAGCTCTAATATTATAAGCGGAACAAATATCGCAGAAGAAGAACCGGATGTTTCTTTGGATGAACTTTTAAAAAATGTGAATTCTCAAAATACAGAAAGTTATGAAAAGGAACAGAAGCGACTCCGCAAAGAATTAGAAGAAAAAGAAGAAGCCGATAGAAAAATCAGAGAAGCTGCCCAAGCACAGGTTTTAAAAGAAAAGTATGAAGAAGAGCAAAAAGTGTTGGAGCAGATAAGAAAGCGAGAGGAAGAGGAAGAATTAAGACTTGCAGAAGAACTGGAAGCAAAAAGAAAAGCAAACCCCCTCTTAAAATTAAAAGAGACCGCTGCAACAGTTGCTACGAAGTCTGTTACATCATTGCTTTCCAAGAAGCCGGAAGAGAATAAAGAATTAGAAGAGAATAAGGAATTACAGATTCAACCTCAAGAAGTTATCAAAGATAGCAATATTGAAGAAGATAACAATATTGAAGAAGTTCAAAATGAAATGCAAAATATAATTTCAGATGATTCAGAATCAAAACCTTCCGAAGAATCTTCAAAAAAGATTAGGAAAAAAGAAAAACTTGAAAAGAAAGATAAAAAGAAAAAAGAAGAAGGCATTTTAAAAGCAAAGGATTCTGCAACAGAGAAAAAGGCAGACGCTTTAGATTTTGAATTTTTAGCTACTCATGACCAGCTTACAGGATTAAAAAATCTAACAGCTTACGAAATTGCCTTACAAAAATGTGATGAAAAAAAATGTGCAGTATTATTTTGCGATATCAATAATTTAAAAACAGCAAATGATACACTTGGACATGCTTCCGGAAATAAATTGATTATTGCTGTGGCAGATACCTTAAAAGAATTGTTTAAAGATGATGTTTATCGAATTGGCGGAGATGAGTTTATTGTTCTCTTAGAGGGGAAAAAACCTTCAGAGCTTCAAAAGAAAATTGAAGAAAGTCTTCCCAAATTAAATGTAAAAATGGCTCAGTACACAAAGGAAGATACAGAAGGTATTACTTATTCTGTTTCTGTTGGATATGCCTTAGCAGATGGAAAGAAATCTGTTTCCGAATTACAGGAAGAAGCAGATAAACTGATGTATGAATCCAAACAAAAATATAAGGAAACAGAAAAGAAGAAGCACCCCAAAAAGAAAGAAGAACGGAAACCTCAAAATGTAGATTATGATTCTTTACTTCCTGATGAACAAAGAATGTTAAAAGAGGTTATCAAAGATAATCATTGTCAAGCATCAGAAGAAAGTACCGAAAAAATCTTAAGAGAAATTCAGTCAAGATATAATGAAATTATTGCAATATTAATTGCAAGTCCTACATTTGATTACCTGTTTATTATTCAGGATGTTGAAAATTTTATTAATATAGCCACAGAGGCGGATAGCCCCATTGATTACTCTTATCTATATGTAGTTTATGAAAATGGAACACAATTCTATGGAGTAGATGAATATTTTGATGAAGTAACAGTATTGTTCACCGAGATTGGAAAAAATATTAAAACTTCTCCTTATATTTCAGACAAGGAATTATTAAAAATCAAAGACATAAATACTTTCAAGCAAATATATTTTGATTAATCGGAGGAAAATAAATGAAAGCAATCTTAATTGCAGAAAAACCCTCTCTTATGAGAGAAATCCAGGCAGCATATAATGAAAACCGGTCAGCTATTCCCTTTGAAATAGATTTTCTTTCTCAGGCCGGTCATTTAGTCGGATTGAAATTGCCTAATGAGATTAATGAAGACAAATACGGCAAATGGCATATGGATAATTTTCCTATTGATGTTCCTTATCAATATAAAATTTCAGAGGGTAAAAGAGAATTGGTAACAAAAATCAGAAGCGCCGTAAAGAGCGGAATTTATGATTTTATTATTCATGCAGGAGACCCTGACCAAGAAGGTGAACTCTTAATCAATCTTGTTTTAGATTATATTGGTAATGAGCTTCCTGTAAAGCGATTCTGGACAAACGATATTACTCATGGCGCAATCGTAAAGGCTCTGCAGAATCTAAAGGATGATAGTGAATATGTAAATATTTATAATGCCGCTCTCACCCGCCAACATGCTGATTATCAGTTTGGAATGAACATTACCGGAGTAGCAACTCTAAAAATGGGTGAATTATATAAGCTTGGCCGTGTAAAAGCGCCTATTATTAAGATGATTGTTGATAGAGAATTAGCAATCAGAAACTTTGTAGAAAAAAGTACATGGAAACGTGCATTCTCCTATATGGGTTGCGAATTTGTAAATGCAGAAGAGTATGAAGAAGAAGCACAGGCTTTATCAAGACTTCCTCAAACAACTTCCGCAACTATCACAAATGTAAAAGACGAAATCAAAAACTATAAAGCACCTAAATTATATAAATTATCGACTCTGCAATCAGATGCTTATAAAAAATTGGGCTTTTCCGGCGCACAAACCTTAGAGACTTTACAGCATCTTTATGAAGCTAAGCTTGTTTCTTATCCTCGTACTGATTGCGAATATATATCGAGTGCCGTGGATTTACAAGGCATTATCAAAGCCACATCTACAAAATTTGGATATGATGCAGGCTCATTTACAAATCATATTGATTTTATTAAAAAAGATTCCTCCTATGTAAATGACAAGGCGATTGCCACAGAAGGACATACAGCTATCATTCCTACAGGAGAAGGCAGCCTTGGCGGTTTCGGTGAAAGAGAAAGAGCATTATATGAATTAATTGTAAGACGATTTCTTGCCATCTTTGCGGAACCTAAACAGGTAAGAAATTTATCCGTTACAGCCATCCCTGATAGTGATGCTTCTTTAGGAGATTATATCTTTAAAGAGTCTTCAGATATAAATCCCGGGTATGAATTGGTGTTAAATCCAACCTATGAAATGAAAAAGGGAAAAGGTTTATCTTTTTCAAAAGACCAAACCTTAAATCCTGTTGATTTCCATATAAAAGAGTGTATTTCAAAACCTCCTGTCAGATATAATGATGGTTCTTTAATTAAAGCATTGGATAATCCTGAAGAATATAAGGATGATGATAATAAAAAAGTTACATATAGTATCGGAACTCCTGCAACCAGAGCCAATATTATTGAAGAGTGCATTCAGTGTGGCTACTTTACGAAAGAAAAAGGCGTTTTCATTCCTACAGCGAAAGCGGAAAGAATTATTGAAGAACTTGGTGATGTTGCATTGTTTTCCGTCACCAATTCCGGTAGGTGGGAAAATCTGCTAGACCAAATAAGGCATGGAGAATTGAATGCAAAGAAAGTTGAGATGGAACTATTAAAAGAATGTCAAGCTTCAACCGTTGATATTAAAAATAGAAACATTAAAAAGGCTTCCTCTCCAATTTTTTCAAAAGCATCCCCCGCATTAGGTAAGTGTCCTCATTGTGGAGAAGATGTTATAGATGGTAAATTTGGGCCTTACTGCTCAGGAAAGTGCGGCATGCAGATTTCAAAGGCAATGGGAAAAACTCTAACCAAGATGCAGATTAAATCTCTGCTTTCCGGAAAGAAAATTTTAATGAAAGACCTCACCTCTAAGACGGGAAAAAAGTATAGCGCTTACTTAACTCCGGTAGGTGTAGAGAGTTTTTCTTATAAGGGTAATGACGGCTCTGTAAAGCAAGGATATGGTTTCAAATTCCAAATGGATTATGCAAATTAAAAATAGAGGGAAAGCCATGCTAAAAATAAAAAACATTTTATGCGATATTATAAAAACTGCATATGGACCGGATTGCAATCCTGCTTATTTTAAGTTTTATATAGAGATTGCTGATAGAACAGCAAAAAGCATGTATGGATATTATAAACCAAAAGAAAAAAAGATTGTCGTATTAAATACTTATAGAGATGATGAAGATGTTTTGCATACGGCTCTTCATGAATTGGCTCACCATATTGACTATTGCAACAGAAAAACCTCTGACCACCAAAAACTCTTTTATGACATCTATAAAAAATTATTGTACGCCGCGATGGATATGGAAATTATACATAAAGATATACTCTTAAATGTTAATAGTAAAGCTTCTGACTACAATAAAGTAAAAAAGATAGTTTCACAATATGTTCCACATCTTAAATCTTATAAAAAAGAGCTGTGGTTAGTCTCTATTGGTAATGCCTATAAATATAAAGATTATCTTAAAGAAAAAGGCTATCATTATAACAAGAATACTACGACATGGGAAAAAGAAGTATTAGATTATGATGCAGAACATAAAAGCTTAAAAGCCCTCCCCGGAGCAACGATTAATTTTTCAAAGGCAACAGATTTACATTTTAATGGCGCTATTAAACTTATTGCACAGGGAGACACATATCCCGTAAAAGATAAATTAAAAGAAATTGGCTTTAAATATGAAAATCAAAAATGGATATATTATGCGGAAAATGAAAAAGAAGCAAATATTATTATAAAAACTTTCCCAAAACTTAAATTTAATCAGAGATAATTTAGACACCTTTGTAGTTTTTTTACACATATAAAATAAAGA
>CAZPRB010000008.1:0-23529 GCA_964588645.1 uncultured Acetatifactor sp.
GATTCCAAAGCCGCGCATATGAGAAACGCTCACATTTGTAACAACGAAATTCCGCATGTCGTCCGGCCGGCGGAGCGGGGGATGTCCTTACCCGGGGAAATTACATAGCCTTGTAGGCACCGTCAGTGATAACAACTGCCTTGGGCTCTTTGTTGGGCTCTCCGGACTCATTCCAGGTGATGGTACCGGTCAGACCCGTTAAGGTAATCTTGCCCATAGCAGCACCCAGTGCATCACAGAGCTCGGAAGCAGTCATATCTGCTGTTGCACCGGACTCTTCGATAGCAGCCTTAATTGCATAGATGGCATCATAAGCATCTGCTGCGAACTGAATAGGCACTTCGTTGTTGTATTTCTCTGCATAAGCAGCTACAAACTTCTTGGTAGCCTCATCCTGTGCATCTGCAGCGAAGGGGGTAAGAAGCATAACGCCCTCTGCCAGATCAAGGTTGAAGTTCTCCACATCAAGAAGTCCGTCCAGACCGTCACAGCCGAAAATCTTGGGAGCATAACCCACATCATTTGCCTGCTGCAAAATCAAGGAAGCCTCCTGATAGTAAACGGGAAGGAACAACAAATCTGCGCCGCTGTCCTTTGCCTTCTGCAGCTGTACCTTGAAATCTGTCTTGCTGTCAGCGGTAAATGCCTCTGTAGCAACTACCTCGAAGCCCTGATTGGAAGCCTCAGCCTTGAAGCTTTCACAGATACCTGAAGAATAGGGGTCGGAGCTGTCGTAAATGATAGCAACCTTGGATGCCAGCTGATTCATACCGATGTACTCTGCAGATTTGGTACCCTGCGCAGGGTCGGAGAAGCAGATACGGAATGCGTTAGCACCCTTGATACAATCTACAGCGGTTCCGGAAGGAGTGATTAAGAACATATTATCAGCTTCTGCCTCTGATTCAATTGCGATACAGGGAGCACTGGTTACAGCGCCCATCAGGACCTGCATTCCCCAGTCCTTCAGGTTGTTGTAAGCATTTACTGCTTTCTCTGCATCATGCTCATCATCTTCCATTTTAAACTCAATCTTGGTTCCGTTAATACCGCCTGCGGCATTAATCTCATCTACTGCAATCTGAGCACCCTTGTTCACGGCATCGCCATACGCTGCAGCACCGCCGGTCAAGGGGCCGGACGCACCGATTTTAAATACTTTCTCGCCTGTAGAAGAAGCTGCTTTGTCACCGCATCCGGTCAAGCAACCCACTGCAAGCATGGTTACAAGTGCAAGACTAATAATCTTTTTCACAATTTTTTCCTCCTGAGTCTTATATTTCCGAAATATATTACCGCAAAAGTAGCCTATTTGTCAATATTTTCTCCTATTTCGTTGTCAGACTCAGTACAGCAACCGCCACAGGCTTCACATTTATGGGAGCAGGCGGAAGCGGAGGGGCAGCCGATACATTTCGTCCCCTGCTTTTTTTGCTTCACTATGTATGCAACTGCGCTCCCTACTATTACCAGAAGCAAGACTGTAATCAGAAAATCTGCCATCTCCAAAACTCCTTATGATGTGCGAAAATAAATCCAAATGCTTTATGCTGATTTCTTCAAAGCGTATTCGGCATCCAACTTCTTATCATTTCTCTTTATAATATAAACCAAAATTGCAAGCATAACAAGCACTGCCGCCAATCCGGGAACGAAGCCTGCGCCGAGACCTCCGGTGGTAATCAGGGTGCCAATCCGGAATACCAGGAAACCGATGGTGTAACCTGTGCACAGCTGAAGTGCGATGCCGCCCCACAGCCATTTCTTACTCTGCATCTCAGAATTCATGGCACCCAGCGCTGCGAAGCAGGGAGGGGTGTAGAGGTTGAACATCAGGTATGCCAGTGCCGCTGCCTTGGTCAGTCCCATTACCATTGCCACCTCGTTGGCACCGCCCACCAATGCCAGCTCCTCCGTATCGATAAAGTCTGTCAGAGCGTAGCATACTGCCAGCGTACCTACCACATTTTCTTTCGCAATGAAGCCGGTAACGGCTGCCGCTGCCAGCTGCCATGCAGTAATCCCCACGATAGGTATGAGAAGCACAGCGATGGGGGAGGCTATGGTTGCCAGAATGGAGGTATTCTCCATACCCTCCTCCACAACCTGAAGCTGCCAGTTAAAGGACTGCATAATCTGAACCACCGCATTACATACAAGGATAATGGTACCCGCCTTGATGATATAAGCCTTACCGCGGGAGCACATGGAAATAAAAGCTCTCTTTAAGCCGGGAAGCTTATACTCAGGAAGCTCCATCAGGAAGAAGGACTTTCTGTATTTGTGTCCGGTAATTCTCTTCACCAGCAAAGCGCCCAATAAAATCAGCAAAATACCTACGAAGTACATCACCACAGTGACCCAGGGAGCATCTGCGAAGAAGGCACCTGCGAACAATGCAATGACGGGAAGCTTCGCGCCACAGGGCATGAAGGGTGTCAGCATTGCGGTAGCTCTTCGCTCTCTCTCGTTACGGATGGTACGGCAGGCCATAATACCGGGAATGGCACAGCCGGTTCCGATAATCATGGGGATAACTGACTTTCCGGACAGTCCCACCTTTTTGAAAATAGGGTCTAAGACTACGGTAGCGCGCGCCATATATCCGCAATCCTCCAGCAACGCTATCAGGAAATACATTACCATTACCAGAGGGAGGAAGCCCACAACAGCGCCCACGCCGCCGATAATACCGTCAACCAGAAGAGACTGCAGGAAGGGATTGGCATTTTCCACAAGACCTGCCACCCACTCCTGAAAGGTTTCTATCCAGCCTACCAGCCAGTCTGCAATCCAGGTGCCCACGGTTGTCTGGGACACATAGAATACAAACCACATAACCAGGGCAAAAATCACCAGACCCAGAATGGGATGGGTGATTACCCTGTCAATCGTGTCCTGATAATTCTTATCCTTGGTCAATACCTTGCGGGTCTCAACCTCAGCCACAAGCTTGTTCACAAAATTGAAGCGCTTTCTGTCAGCAGCCTCCACCACTGCCTTGTCATGCAAATTGATATCGCCCTGCTCGTAAGGAGCCTTCTGGCTCCGGCCCTTCAGGGAGGCAGCCACTCTCACCACCTCAGCCAGGCCGTTGTCATTGGCGGCAGTGGATACGGTTTCCACTACGGGACAGCCTAATTTGGCGGAAAGTCCAGCCACATCAATCTTGTTCTCTTTTCTGGCATTGACATCGCTTTTGTTCAAGGCTACCACCACCGGGATTCCCAGCTCCAACAGCTGTGTGGTGAAGAATAAGCTGCGGCTGAGATTGGTGGCATCTACGATATTGATAATCGCATCCGGATTCTCTTTTTTCACATAGCTGCTGGTAATGCTCTCCTCCGAGGTGAAGGGAGACATGGAGTAGGCACCGGGTAAATCTACCGCAATCAATGCCTCCTCTGTGCTGCAAAGACCTTTCTTAATCGGGCTTTCTTTCTTGTCTACGGTAACGCCGGCCCAGTTGCCCACACGCTCGTTCCTTCCGGTGAGTGCATTGTACATGGTGGTCTTACCGCTGTTTGGATTACCTGCTAAAGCAATTCTCATTTGATTTCCTCCTCATATTTAAATGTAATTATTAACGGTATTATTCTATTCTAACTACAGGTAGTTACCTCTAACCATATGGTAAAAATATAAGTGGCAATTGCTCACCACTTATATTTGAATAGCCTCTGCCAATTGATTATCGATGTTATATCTGCCGTCCTTAATCGACACCACACAGCTGTTCCTCATCCGGGAAACCACCGTCACAGGTTCACCGCTGTAGCAGCCCAGCGTGAAAAGGAAGGCATTCAATTCCTCATCCTCTGTCAGTATCTCTTTTACGATATACTCTTCGCCAATCTGCGCTTCCGTTAAATTCATTTCCTTCTCCATTCCTCAGATAGCAATTAGTCACGTCTAACCAAGGTAGAGTTTAGCACCACTTTCTATATCTGTCAAGCGTTACATGAGAACTTTTTTCAAAATTTTCCAAGCTTCTCTGAGAGAATTTCCTTCGCCTTCTCCAGCTGATTGTCGAAGGGATTCTCCTCATCATAATATGCCTCGCCGTCAAATTCGCATATCACATCCGGTTCGATACCGATGCCGTGGATGTCATTGCCGTTGGGGGTATAGTAGCTGCTGATGGTCAGCTTCACTGCAGAGCCGTCACTGAACGGAATTACCTGCTGAACGATACCCTTTCCGAAGGTGGTGGTACCCACCAGGGTTCCGATGCCGTAATCCTTAATGGCGCCTGCCAGAATCTCTGAAGCGCTGGCAGAATTCATATCAACCAGGACTACCAGGGGAACCTCCAGTTGACGCGTGCCGTCGCAGGTGTAGTCCATACCCTTACCGTTTTTATCTCTGGTATAGACTATCATGCCCTCCGGAAGAAGCATTCTGGCTATCTCCACCACTGCATTCAGGCTTCCGCCGGGATTCGCACGCAGGTCAATAATCAGTCCCTTCCTATCGAAGCCCTTTGCCATGGCCAGCGCTTCCGCAAACTGGTCCACTGTCACGTCATCAAATTCCGTAATCTGAATATATGCCATGCCATCTTCCAGCATTTCGAATTCTACCGTAGGACTTTCCACCTTACGTCTGGTCACGGCAATCTCCAGATAATCACTCTCGCCCTCACGGATAATGGTCAGAACCACCTCCGTTCCTTCCTCTCCTTTGATCAGGGCAACTGCGTCTGTCAGGCTCAAGCCATAGGTGGATACCCCATCAATTTCATAAATAATATCATTGGCTCGTAAATCCACCTCTTCCGCAGGGGAGCCCTCAATCAATCCGGAAATCTTGGGGAGGGAGCTGACGGTATCCAATGAGACATAGGCACCGATTCCGTAATAGATACCCTCTGACTGCTGCATCAGCGCATCCAGCTCCTCCGGCGTATAATACTCTGAATAGGGGTCTCCCAAGGCGGACAGCATTCCCTTGTAGAGGCCTTCGTCCAATTGCTCATCCGACACCTCTTCCAAATAGAAATACTCATCAATCGTCTGCTCTAACAGCTGAAGCTTTGATATGGATTCCGGATTCAGAGCCGATTCCTCTTCCAATTTCAGCCTCGGTGTGCACAGATAGACCACTACCGCTATCAACAGGGCACTCACCAGACCGATTGTGAGACCACCCAGAAACCACCCGGCTTTGCCGCCTTGTTTTGCGACAGTAGTGTCACATTGTTTTAGGGAGTCCATATCATAATAATTGTTGTTTCTGTTATCTTCCATATTCCTTATCCTGCACCATCACTGCAGTTCTCCTTCTGTCCCACACAGGAACTATCTTATTGTGACAGATAATTCCACGGAGATACATAGCTGCCATCCTTGCGCACGCTGAAATGGAGATGGTTGCCTGTGGAGCGTCCCGTGGAACCCACCGCAGCAATCGTCTCTCCTCTGACTACGATATCTCCCTTGGAAACATACAGGGCAGAGGCGTGCATATAGATGGTATATAATCCATCTCCATGATCTATCATCACATAATTCCCCATGCTGGCGCTGTAAGTAGCTGCCACCACTTTCCCATCATAAGCCGCGTAAATGGCAGTCCCCTTCGGCGATGCAAAATCCACACCGTTATGAAACTGCTCCACATTCAAAATCGGATGGATACGTTTTCCGTAATCATCCGAGATTCTGGTATAGCTGGCAAGCGGGAACTTGAAAACGCCGCCGTCATAGGTCAGCTTTTCACCGCTCTCCTCCAGCAATTTCTTCTTTTCCTCCGCAATAGCCTTCTCTAACGCCTCAATTTCCTCGTCCTGCTGGGCTATTTCCGCTTCGTACTCAGCAATTGCCGCTTCCTTGTTGCTGATATCAGACTCATAGCTGATGATATCCCGGGATTTCTGTTCAATCAGATTCTCCAGATTGCTCTGCTCCGTCTCAACATTTGCCTTGGCCTGGTCGAGAATCTGCTTCTCCAGCTCCAGCTCCTGTTTGCAAAGCTCTATCAAATGTCGGTTCTCCTTGTATTCCTCCCACATTTGCTTGTCATAAGCCATAACGCTTTCCATGTAGTCTGCACGGTTGAGGAAATCTCCAAAGTTATCTGCTGCCAGAAGGATATCCAACACCTTGGAATTGTTTCTCTCATACATTAATCTTATGCGGGCAGTCATGGATTCTTGCTGATTTTCTTCCTTTTCGCGGGCATTCTCCAGCTCCGCCTCGGTCACAGTGATTTCCGCTTCCTTTGACGTTATCTTTGCCTTTAACTGCGTGATATTCTCTTCCATCTTTCGCAGACCGGCATCCAGCTCCGTCACATATTCCTTGAGATTCGCCTTCTTTGTCTCCAGCTCTTTCTTAATCTTTTGGACATCACTCAGGCTGTTCTTCAGCTCTTCCTTCTCCGATTGCGCCTGAGAAATCTGTTCTTCCTTCTCCTTGATGCTGTCAGAGGTCAGGGAGGACATATTGGTTGCCGATGTGCTCATGGTCATGCCCGATGCCAGCACCAGGCACAAGACCAGACTCATCCCTATATATTTTTTCTTCATACACCTATCCTTCATGAAGAACCCAGTTCTACACATGCAAATGTTTTCTCACCGTGGAGATGCTTCCGATGAAGCCGATTCCGATACCGATAAGTAATGACAGAGGTGTCAGAACCTTGAAAACCTCTTCTACTGTAAGGAAATGCAGAAAACCGCTTAAAATGGCAAAGCGTTCCACAATATAATTCAACGCATAGTTATAGAGGGTGTAGATAATCCACAGAGGAATCGCCGCACCAATCAGGCCGATGAGCATACCCTCCAGCACGAAGGGGGAGCGCACGAAGAAGTCGGTGGCTCCGATATATTTCATAATGTTAATCTCTTCCTTGCGGACGGAGATACCGATGGCAACCGTATTGCTGATCAGGAATACACTGACTGCCAGCAGAATCGCGATAATTCCAACGGATACATATGCGATAAGCAGATTTACACCGCTTAAGGTGCTGGCTGTCATCTCCGAATAATTCACCTTGCGCACCTCGGGAAGGGACTGAAGCCATGTGACAAGAGCATCCTGCATGGACACATCATTCAGGAACACTTCATAGTTGTCCTCACCCTCCAGAGGATTCTCAGGGAATCCCACCGCATAGTCCTCTCCGAAGTACTCCGGTCCGAAGCTCGCCCATACCTCATCATCAGAGCGGAACAAGACCTCCGATACCTCCACACGGTTGGCAATCTGCTGACCAAGCTCATCCATCCTTGCCTCATCCGGAATCATTCCCTCTTCATGGCTCGGACAGCTGTCGGCCTCGCTATGGAAGAAGACCGTGACGGATACTCCCTCTTCAGCAGTCTTAACGATATTTTCAAAATTAGATAAAACGGCATAAAAAAGGCCAAGCAGGAACAGACAGGCGGCAATGGTTGCCACGGATGCCAGAGAATACCACTTATTGCGGAAAATGTTGGCGAAGCCCTGTCTGATGGTATAAAATAATGTACTAATCTTCATCGATATAACCACCCTTCTCTTCGTCGCTTACAATCACGCCCTTTTTCATGGTTACCACACGCTTCTGCATTGCATTGACGATTTCTCTGTTATGGGTAACTACCACTACCGTGGTGCCACGCTCGTTGATTTCCTCCAACAGCTTCATGATTTCCCAGGAATTCTTGGGGTCCAGATTGCCGGTAGGCTCATCTGCCAACAGAATAGAAGGATTATTCACAAGTGCCCTTGCCAGCGCCACACGCTGCTGTTCTCCTCCGGACAATTGCTTTGTTTTTGCTTTGTATTTGCCTGCCAAGCCCACCGTGGCAAGAATTGTGGGGACATTTCTGCGAATCTCATTCACGGGAGTCTCTACAATTCTCTGTGCAAACGCCACGTTCTCATATACATTTCTGTCATTTAACAGACGGAAATCCTGAAATACCACGCCCAGATTACGTCTGAACTTAGGAATCTGCCTGTGTCTTAATTTGGACAAATCACAGCCCATAACATAAACACTGCCGTCGGTGGCTGTAAGCTCCCGCAGCAGTAGTTTAATCAGTGTGGATTTGCCGGAACCGCTGTCACCCACAATAAATACGAATTCACCTTTTCTGATACTAAGGTCTACTCCGTTGAGTGCAGGAGATCCTGTTGAATATGATTTATGTACATTGTCGAGATAAATGATACCATTCTCCTCTATCATCTGTTCCCGTTTTCTTCTCAGTAATTCTTTGTTTGCCATGTATTTCTCCTAATTAGTATTCAAAGGTTTCCATATATCTCATGTATTTCACTACCATCAAGGCAATCTTGAAGGTTATCGCGTCCTCAAACACGCGCAAATCCAGGCCGGTACTCTTCTGGAGCTTATCCAGGCGGTATACCAGCGTATTACGATGAATGAAAAGCTGTCTGGAGGTCTCCGACACATTCAGACTGTTCTCAAAGAACTTATAAATGGTGGTCAAGGTCTCCTCATCGAATTCATCCGGATTCTTCCCTCCGAAAATTTCGCGGATAAACATCTTGCACAAGGGAATAGGCAGCTGATAAATCAAACGTCCGATTCCCAGCTCACTGTAGGCAATCACATCCCTTTCGTCAAAGAAAATCTTACCTACATCCAATGCCATTTTTGCTTCCTTGTAGGAACGGCTCACTTCCTTAATCTCGGAAATCACAGTGCCGTAAGCAATGCGCAGTCCCTTGATGCCCTCCTTGGTCAGATAATTGCAAAGTCCTCTTGCCGTTCTCTCAATCTCTTTGCCGGCATCCGGCTCTGACAGTTCCTTCACTACTATAACATTATTCTCATCCACAGCGGTGATGAAATCTTTGCTATTATTGCCAAAAAATACCCTTGTCGTCTCTAATGCATTGTTGTCCTTGCTGTTTCCGGACTCCACTATCATAACCACACGGGATACATCCGTCTGGATGTGCAGCTTTTTGGAACGGCTGTAGATATCAACCAACAACAGGTTGTCCAGCAAAAGATTCTTGACGAAGTTGTCCTTGTCAAAGCGCTCCTTGTAAGCGACCAAAAGATTCTGAATCTGGAAGGCCACCATCTTGCCGATGGTATAGACATCCTCACCCACACCTGCCACAATGGCTATGTACTCCAGCTGCTGTTCGTCATATATCTTGAAATACTGATATCCCTGAATCTCCTGGGAATCTGCAGGCGATGCAGCAAACTCCACCGCAGCCTTAGAGCAATTGCTCATATCCATGGTAGAAGCCGCTTCCTTACCGTCCACGTCCATGACGCACAGCTCCACTCTGGCGATTCCTTTCAATCCATCTAATGTGTTTTGCAAAATCTGATTCGATATCATATATCCCTGCTCCTTTAGCTGACATTTTACTCACAATACACCATATATAACAAATTTACAAAAAAATCGGCAAAAAAGCAATACTTTTTATGAAAATATCCGAAAGCAGACGCCTTCGGATATTCGTCTTCCGCCCATCTGAGGTATCTTAAATACTCCTGTCCAGATTGGCTCCCACATGGGGATTGACACTCTGCTCCATGGCTGCCGCGTCAATCATCTCCAGCATACCTGCTGCCAGCGTCTCACCTGTCTCCAAGGCATTGTCCAGTACTGCCGTACTCACCTTCGACATCACCTCTGCATTGGCAAGTGCCGTTGATACTCCTGCAATATCCATACCTGTACCTCCTTTTCGATATCTCCCAATCTCCGGTTATATTCTGCGGATTACCTTTTCCTTTATCTCAATTCTGCCATTCTTCAAGAGATTGCCTACCGCGCGCTTAAATTCATTCTTGCTCATACCTGTCTCACGCTTGATAATCTCCGGAGAAACCTTATCATTGAAGGGCAGAACCCCATCATAGCTGTCAATAATCCGCAAAAGCTCCTCCGCATCCTTTTCTATCTGGAGATAGGCCTTCTCCCGAATGCTGAGTGAAAGCTTTCCGTCCTCGCGAACCTGTATCACCCGGGCGGTGATATCCTCCCCGATTTCCACCCTGCCGTACATCTCCTTCTTGGGAATCAGGGCGGAATACAGATGATCCACTGCCACGAACGCTCCGAAATTCTCACTGATCTGGTAAACGCGTCCCTTTACCCTGTCGTCCTTCTGATAGGGGCTGTCCGTGCGGAGATTCTCATATACATTCATGGTTGCACACAGGCGCCCGCTCTTATCCGTATAGAGGGACACCAGCACCCTGTCTCCCTGTCGGACACGTCTGGTCTGCTGCTTAAAGGGAAGAAACAAATCCTTCTCCAGCCCCCAGTCAAGAAATGCTCCGAATTTGCCTACCTCTGCCACCGAAAGCTCCGCCACCTGTCCCATCATGAGCTTGGGAGTGTTGGTGGTAGCTATCATTCTGTCATCTGAGTCACGGTATAGGAACACCTCTACACTGTCACCGACTTTGCTTCCCTCCGGCACCTGCTTGGCAGGCAGAAGCACCCTCTCCTCCTTCTGTTCCGCGGAGGGCGCCACATACACGCCGAAGTCCACTATTTTCACAATGACAAGCTGTTGCTTCTCTCCTAATCTAATCATCTGTCTGCTCCTTCTCCTTCCGTAGGAATTCTACAGACACATAGGTCTTTCCATCCGCATCCGTAAGCTGTATCACGCATCCGTCTTCCTCTTTCGCCACGCAGGGATAGAGAATATCTCCCTCAAACGCCTGCTGCTTGTACTCTGCTCTCAGCTGTCTGATGGGGAAGTTCTCAGGCAGGAGACCCATGGCAATATTCACATACTGACCGTTGTTCACATGATGATTGGTATCCAAATGATGCCTTTTCACCACAATAGGTTCCTGAGGCACCGCACCGTCCGGCACGGCAATCTTTCGCGGTGCATAGTCCATGGGAAGCTTCTCTCCCAGCTCATAGCCGGACAGCATCTCCTCCGTGGGCGCAATGGGTCTTCCGGTATTCAAATCCAACAGGCTCCAAAGGGAATTAGCCATTGCCAGCAGCTCTCCGTCCCTTGTCTTCATAAGGAAGTTACGGTAGCCCAGAAAGCCCTTAAAGTCATAGGGAAGTGTGCCGATAATCACTTGCTCACCAAGCATGGGATAGCGTTCCACCACAATCTGCCAGGAGCTTAAAACCCAGACCTTATGCTGTTCCTTCATATATTTCACCCCGAGGTTCAAATCCTCCGACTGAAATGTGCTGGCATCCTGAAAATAATTAAGAAGTGCCGACATGGAAAGCTTCCCCTCGCAATCCGTCTCACTGTAACGAATTCTACTCTCAAAACTATACATATTTCCTACACTCTAATCTAACGGAATAAACTATATATCATCAATATAAAGGAATTATCAAACAATTGCAATACTATCTCGGCAATCCAGAAGGCACAGTACAAAAGCATGCCCACATTCAAAAATACGTTCTTGAAGCGGCTGCCCTTGGGAAGCTGCACCTCACCGGCCGTTAAGGCAAAACGCTTTCTGAACACAATAAACAATACAATACCTGCTATTACCATAGTCATTATCATACACAGATAGACCATGTACGCAATCCAGCCGGGCAGATAGTCCATCACAAGCTGCATCAGCTCATCCATTCCCGCTCCGGCGCTGACCGCCTCCAGATAGCCCTCGTAATTCATTGCCTCCATCATCCAGGTCGATACAATGCTGCCAAAGAAATTGACAATCATATGGATACCGATGGTGTATTTGATCTGACCTGTCTTCACGTAGAGAAATGCAAAAAACATTCCGATAGAGAACGCATATACAAATTGATTCAGGTTGCCGTGGAACAATCCAAACATAAGACCGGAAAGAAGCACTGCCGTTCCCTGTCCGTAGCGCACCGTTCTGTCCACAATCAGTTTACGGAAAATGAACTCCTCCATGATGGGTGCACAAATGACCATGTATAGGACATTGGTAATGAGGCTTGTGCCGGATACCACATCCAGAATGACATTATTCACCATACTTCCCTTTAAGATGCCGATTACCGTAGTGACGGCGATTCCCAGGAAATTGCTGCAATACATTACGCAGAAGCACATCACAATTGCCAGCAGGAACTGCCACAGTTTCATGCTGCGGTGCTCGATGACGGTAGCGGGAATCCTTCTCACAAGCAGAATCAAAAGGGGCATACCAATCAAATACATGGGAACCATAGAGACAGTCAGACTGATATCGGGATTCTCTAACCACTCCGGTCTGAGCAGATTTACCAGATTACTGACCAGAAGCTGCACTGCATAAATAATGATTGTTCCGGCCAAAAACATCAGTGCTAACCGTGAAAAATGTTTCCTTGTCTCTTTCATCTCTTCCATTTCAACCTCTCCTTATTTGGGATTTATAGAAAAAACTCACAAGCAATGGCTTGTGAGTTTTGGTAAGCAGCGCTACAAGGATTCGAACCTTGAAATGACGGAGTCAGAGTCCGTTGCCTTACCGTTTGGCGATAGCGCTATTTCGTATTACTTGATGTATTATACATGAAGTAATACAAATTTGCAATACCCAATTTGAATTTCTTTCGATATTTTTTTGAAACTTTTTGCACAAATGATACAATTATTATGTAGCTATTTTCTGTATACTTTTATATATGGATACTCAATAATCTCCGTAGCGCAAAACTCATTTTCAAGCCATTGCCAAAAAAAATCACCCTCTGCTGCATGTCCAACATCTCCATAGCAGCTCTCTATTGCTACAACATCCGGATATCTGTCCGGATTCATTTCCCAGTAAGCCAGCATATTTTCATCATATGTAGGTGTACTGATTGTATTGTGACTGGCAATTTTATTATTTCCCAGCATGATAAAGCATTGGTTCGGTCCCACGTACAGCAAATTGCTACCCTCCGGAATCGCTTCCGCCCATATTTCGCTGTTCTGATTATATCGATAAGAAGTCATATAACCTGTAAGGATTCCCTTACGGAATCCATTATGCGAATATCCGCTCACCTCAAATATAGGAGCATTTGATTCGGGACCGCCGATAATCAGGTAACAGTACCCAAACACATTGCTGAGAACCAGCAATCCGCAAATTAGGGATAATAGTTTGTTTTTCAAATACGGAAAAGAACATCCAAAATAGGAATTCCAGCATAGTAAACCACCCACTGCGCCTACCACCAAATAGGAGATTACCATCATAGGTTTCCAATTTGTGAACAGAATAACACCCAGATACTGAATCAACGAAAGTAAAATAATATAAAAACCGATTTTTTCCTTCTTATCACTCTTGCAATAGCAAAAGATACCAACCAGCATCAAAAAAAGATAGGTATGCTGCGGATATGACGGATTATATAAACTGGTAAACCAAAAATAAAATTGAAACAGTATCTCAACAACAAACCAACTAAAGAAAAAACAGGCAACAAAAGGCTTGCCTTCTGTGTCCTTCTTCCGTTTTTTCCATATCCATGTGATTGCTAAAGCAAGCACTGCACCCAGCAGAAATACAAATCCGATATCTGCCAAGCTGGCAAGTACTGTCTTAAATTTATGAAACGCATCTATCTGATGTGAACCATCGCTCACTATATGCGGTAATACTTGCAAAATTTGTTCAATTGTCATATAGGATGAAATATATCCCACCAAAACTATAGCACACATCACGCATGGCGCAGTCAATGCCAAACACTGTTTCCATGCACTTTGTATTCTCTTACAACCAAGCAGCAAAAGACAAACAGGAAATAAAATCACCATACTGGGGTACGATAACACCTCACAGGTAAGCGCCAAGCCGGCTCCTGTCAAAATTCCGATTCTCCCTCTTAACGGTGATTTATCTCCGAAGTACCACATAAAGCAAATACACAATAATGCAAAAAACCATACATTCAGATTGGAATACTCCGGTATGTATATGCTTTTCGGTGAAGAGACGAAGTATACAAGAGCCATTCCGACTGCTGTCCTCCGTTCCACACCTGCTACACATTTCCGTATCGAGAAATACATAAAAAACGCAATCAAACCGTGCACCATGAAATAAATCATCCGTAAATATAAATTTAAAAAATCTAAATTTCCCCCGGTAATCCACATAAATGGTTTGATAAATAATACTGTGAAAATAGCGGATGTCTGATGCGGTTCCCACATTTCCAGAAGCAGCTTATCCCCCACAGCCAGCCGATATCCCAGAAGGATTCCGTACCCTTCATCAGTATCTGCTCCCACGAAAAAATTCTTTATAACATATCCTGCTACCGCTAATATCAGGAAATAATACAACCGCTTCTCTTTTGTCTTCATTCCTCTCTCCGATTCCTAACTGTACAACCATGCTTCTAAAAACGAGTCCTGCTTATCATTTTTTGACAGCTTAAACCTCGAATAATAAATCTGCATAGGTAGGGAAGGGCCAGTATTCTTTGTCAACGAGCTTCTCCAGCTCATCTGCAGGTCTGCGCAAAGCATCCATAGCGGCAATCACGCTCTTTTTGTAATAGAAGGCCTGTTCCTTGCCCTGTTCCATGGCAAAGCCTTTTTTCTCTACCTCCTGCAGAACCTGTGCAGCCTTTTTCATCTCGGACAGCTTGGATGTAATTTCCTTCAGCAGATTGGAGGGAACGGTTGCATCTCCTCCGGCAGACTGAATGGCAACGGCGGTGTCCGCAAGGGTTTTGCCAAACTTCATGACTGCAGGAATAATCTGCTTATTTGCCATATCCAGCATGGTAAGCGCCTCGATATTGATGGTCTTGGCATATGTCTCATACAGAATCTCCGCGCGGGAATGCAGCTCTGCCTCCGTAAAGATTCCGAATTTCTCAAACAAACGGATGGATTTCTCAGTGGTCAGAGTATCCACTGCCTCTACCATGGAAGGGATATTGGGGAGTCCTCTTCTCGCAGCTTCCTCCTCCCATTCCTTGGCGTAGCCGTCGCCGTTGAAAATGATTCTCTGGTGTTTGGTCATATATTCTTTAATTAAATCATGCACTGCCAAATCGAAATTCTCTGCCTTCTCCAATACATCTGCCGCCTCACAAAATGCCTCTGCTACAATGGCATTCAGAGTTGTGTTGGGGCTTCCGATGGAGTCCTCACTTCCCACACTTCGGAATTCAAATTTATTGCCGGTAAAGGCAAAGGGTGAGGTGCGGTTACGGTCAGTAGCATCCTTCACAAAATCCGGAAGTGTGGATACACCGGTCTTCAGCATGCCGCCCTTTTTCAGGGAATCAGCCTTTCCGGTCTCCACCAGCTGTTCTACCACATCCTCCAGCTGCTCGCCCAGGAAGATGGAAATAATGGCAGGGGGTGCCTCAAAGCCTCCCAGTCTGTGGTCATTTCCCACATTGGATGCACTCTGTCTGAGCAAATCAGCATGGGTGTCAACCGCCTTCATAATACATGCCAGCACCAAAAGGAACTGTACGTTTTCGTTGGGGGTCTGACCGGGCTCCAGCAGATTCACGCCCTCATCCGTGGTAATGGACCAGTTGTTGTGTTTACCGGAGCCATTCACACCTGCAAAGGGCTTCTCATGAAGCATACAACGCAGACCATGCTTGCCGGCTACACGCTTCAGTGTCTCCATCACCAGCTGATTGTGGTCTACTGCAACATTGGCAGATTCATAAATAGGTGCAACCTCATGCTGGGCAGGTGCCGCTTCATTGTGCTGGGTCTTGGAGGTAACCCCAAGCTTCCACAGCTCTACATTTACATCATGCATAAAGCCGCCCACGCGCTCTCTGATAACACCGAAATAATGGTCATCCATCTCCTGCCCCTTGGGTGCGGGAGCACCGTACAGGGTTCTTCCGGCGAAAATAATATCCTCTCTCTGCAGAGCCTTCTTGGCATCCACCAGAAAGTATTCCTGTTCTGCGCCCACAGAAGGTATCACCTTCTTCGCTGTGGTGTTGCCGAACAATCTGACGATTCTCATGGCCTGTTTATCCAACGCCTCCATGGAACGGAGAAGGGGGGTTTTTTTGTCCAGGGATTCTCCCGTATATGAGCAAAATGCCGTAGGAATACAAAGGGTGGGACCGGTGGAGGTCTCCTTGATAAAGGCGGGAGAGGTAATATCCCATGTGGTATATCCTCTTGCCTCAAAGGTCGCACGAAGACCGCCTGAGGGGAAGGAGGATGCATCAGGCTCTCCCTTGATTAACTCCTTACCGGAGAATTCCATAATCATCTTACCATCCTCATCGGGATGCGTGACAAAGGAATCATGCTTCTCTGCGGTAATACCTGTCAGAGGCTGGAACCAATGTGTGTAATGGGTCGCTCCGTTCTCCACGGCCCAGTCCTTCATCGCCTTGGCAACCGCATCCGCAATAGCCAGGGGCAACTCGCCGCCCTGCTCTCTGATTTTTATAACCTCTTTGTAGATACTCTTGGGCAATCTCTCCTTCATCTTACCTAAAGTAAATACCTTGCTGGCAAAAATCTCTTCAACATTGAAGTCTTCGCTCATTTTTCTAATCCCTTTCTCTTATTCCGATTCTGCTTTTTACCGATTGTACATATGTCAATTTTACATATTTCAACGTGTGTATTGTACAATAACTGTGCTGCATTGGTCAATAAATATTTCTCCCCGGGAAGCGCCGGCAGGCTCTATCTGTTGCTCACTCTCAACAAATCATACTTCTCGGGCACCTCGGACAGCTCCAGCCAGATGACCTGTTTGGAATGGGGGCAGCTCTCCACCGGTTCCATTTCCCCGTTGTACATGGCAAGTACTTTCGCGGACAGATTGGTGCCGTCGGGCTTCATAATCTCGATGGTATCTCCCACAGAGAACTTATTGCGTTGCCCGATTCTGGCAAGCTTTCGCTCTGCTCCTGCAACCTCCTCCACAATCCCCAGATAAATATATTCATTCACATAGGTATTATTGTCATATATCTGCGTATTTTCATCAGGCTTTCCGAAATAGAAGCCTGTGGTAAACTGACGATAGGTGCACTTGGAAATCTCAGCCTGATACCAGTCCCTATTGGCACGATATTTTTCAGGGCTCTCAAAGAAATCATCAATCGCCTTACGGTAGGTGCGGGCAACGGTGGCTACGTACAATGCCGTCTTCATGCGCCCCTCGATTTTCAGGCTGTCAATTCCCGCTTCCGCAAGCTCCGGAATATAGTCTATCATGCACAAATCCTTGGAATTGAAAATATAGGTGCCGCGCTCATTCTCATACACGGGCAGATATTCACCCGGTCTCTTCTCCTCCACCACCGCATATTTCCAACGGCAGGGATGGGTACACGCCCCCTGATTGGCATCTCTTCCCGTAAAATAATTGCTCAAAAGGCAACGTCCGGAATAGGAGATACACATCGCACCGTGGATGAAGCTCTCAATCTCCATTTCCGGCGGAATGTGATTCCGAATCTCACGGATCTCTTGTAAGGATAGTTCTCTGGCGGACACCACCCGCTTTGCTCCCAGCCTCCACCAAAAGAGATAGGTCTGATAATTGGTGTTGTTCGCCTGCGTGGAGATATGGATTTCCACCTCAGGCCACACCTCCTTTGCTATGGTGAACATGCCCGGATCCGAGATAATCAGCGCATCCGGTGCATCCGGCTGCAGCCTCTTTAATTCCTCAAAATACTCCGCTGCACCCTCCAAATCCTCATTGTGTGCCAGGATGTTCGCCGTCACATATACCTTTACCTTGTGTGCATGGGCAAATGCAATCCCCTCCGCCATCTCTTCCATGGAAAAGTTCTTCGCCTTAGCGCGTAACCCGAAGGCTTCACCGCCGATATAAACGGCATCAGCGCCAAAGATGACCGCTGTTTTCAGAACCTCCAGACTGCTGGCCGGTATCAACAATTCCGGTTTCTTCCGTTCCATATTCTTCTCTCCTATATCTGCCTATATCTTACCTATATCTTACCTATATCTTAGTACTCAGTGTCACCCCGTCTCCCACGGGAAGGATGACTGTCTCCAGCTGCGGATTGTGCTTCAGTTCATAAAGGTACTCCCGCATTCTCGCATGGATGGTTCGGTTGCGTCGGGTAACTGCAAATCGGGACTCTATGATATCCCCGTCCTGCAGAACATTATCGGAAATCAAAAGTCCGCCGGGAGCCAGCAGACGCAGAATATCCGGCAGGAAATGAATGTATTGGCCTTTTGCGGCGTCCATAAAGATAATGTCATAGGTACCCTGCAGCTCCTGCAAAAGCTCAGTGGCATCTCCCTCCAGCAGGGTGATACGCTCTTCCTTTCCCGCTCTCTTGAAATTCTCACGTGCAACGGGAATGCGCTTTTCGTATTTTTCTATGGTAGTGATATGGCAATCCTCCGGCGCATACTCACTCATCAATAACGCAGAAAAGCCGATAGCAGTTCCTACCTCGAGAACATTCTTCGGCTTTGCATAAGCTAAAAGAAACTTCAACAGGCTCTGCATTGACTTCCTGATAATCGGAACCTGCGTCTCTATCGCTTCTTTTTCTATTTCATCCAAAAAAGGAGTGTTGCCTTTATCCAGAGAATCGATAAAGGCAGACATTCTTTCCTCTACTATCATATGTTTACTCCTTGGTCGACTCCTCGGGTGACTCCTTAGCTGTTTCCGTCTCCCCTGCCATGACCTCCATCATTTCTTCGGCGGTCATAGAGGTACGAAGCTCAAATTCTCCGGACTTTACTTCCTTGCGAAATTCAGACAGAAGATACTGGAGTGCGAACAGCTTTCCATCCCTCACAAGACCCTTTTGCTCAAAGGCTTCACCTATCTCAAGGGGCGTCATATCCTTTGTCACGGTCACGGTAACGCTTCTGCCTTCCCCGGCAGATACGGCGGGCTCTGTAAAAATGCGATATCCGTAATCATAGCATAGGGTAGCCCCCCGATAAATCAGAAAAGCAACCGCTATCACGGCTATCACCTTTAAGATTGTGCCAAACACCGCACTGATTATATTGCCATAGTTCATCTGTCCCACATCCTTTTATTCAAAATGTATTGCATCCGTCATGCGCAGATTAATGTCCTGCATCATTCTGCAAAATGCCAGCTCCGCCGCAAGGAACTCACGTATCACCGGATTCTCCGTAACCTCCGCATATTCCTCCTCCAGCCGGTCAAACTGTTCAAATGCACTGTCATCAGAGCTCTGCAGAACAAAAATCCGTTCCCGGAATTCATCCGCAAGAGCCTTCCACTCCGGATACTGTTTTACCTCATTGCGTGCCCTGTCATATTCCCGATATTCGTCCGAGTCCAGAATAGCCGCAATCAAATCCTCCAATGCATGGTCAAGCTTGCTCATATTGTATCCTATACTTCCATAATAATCGGCAGAATCATGGGACGTCTCTTGGTCTTTTTCCACACATACTCACCCAGAACGTCCTTGGTGGTGGATTTCAGCTTGCCCCAATCGGTGACGCCTCTGTCAAGGCATGCCTGCAGCGCATCATCCACGGTAGTGCGTGCCTCCTCAATCAATTCATCGGACTCACGTACATACACAAAGCCTCTGGTCACAATATCGGGACCCGCCACCAGCTCGCCGCTGACTCTGTCCAAACTCATTACCACAATCATGATACCGTCTTCTGCCAAATGCTGGCGGTCACGCAGCACCACATTTCCTACATCTCCCACGCCGAGTCCGTCCACAAGGATGGAACCGGTTGTCACCTTGCCCGTCACCTCAGCAGGTGCTTCCTCACTCAGCTCCAATACTTCCCCGGACGACAGAATAAAGATGTTCTCCTTATCCATACCCAGCTCCTGTGCAATTTTTGCCTGAGCCTTCAGGTGTTTGTACTCACCATGCACGGGAATGGAATATTTCGGGCGGATAAGGGTATAAATCAGTTTAATCTCCTCCTGACAGGCATGTCCCGACACATGTGCATCCTGAAAAATGACATCCGCACCCTTTCTCAAAAGCTCATTGATAATCTTGGTAACAGACTTCTCGTTTCCGGGAATGGGATTGGAGGAGAAAATAACGGTATCGCCTGCGCCGATTGTAATCTTGCGGTGCATATTGTTGGCCATCCGGCTGAGCGCCGCCATGCTTTCTCCCTGGCTGCCCGTGGTGATGATCACCTGCTGCTCGTCGGGATAATTCTTCATCTGGTCAATATCCACCAGCGTATTCTCCGGAATATTGAGACATTCCAGATTCTTGGCTGTCTCAATAATATTCACCATGCTGCGTCCCTCCACGGACACCTTGCGTCCGAATTTGTATGCCGTGTTGATAATCTGCTGCACACGGTCTACATTGGAGGCAAAGGTAGCCACAAAGATTCTTGTGTTTTTATGTTCCTCGAAGAGGGTGTCAAAGGTCTTGCCCACTGTTCTCTCAGAGGGGGTAAAGCCGGGGCGTTCTGCGTTGGTAGAATCGCACATCAAAGCCAAAACGCCTTTTTTGCCGATTTCGGCAAAGCGCTGCAAATCAATGGCATCACCGAAAACCGGCGTATAATCCACCTTAAAGTCTCCTGTATGCACAACGGTACCTGCCGGAGAGTAGATTGCCAGTGCCGCAGCATCCACGATACTGTGATTGGTCTTGATGAATTCCACACGGAACTTGCCCAAATTAATGGACTGTCCGAATTTCACCACCTTGCGCTTGGTTCCCTTTAACAAGTTATGTTCCTTCAGCTTATTCTCTATAATGCCCATGGTCAGGCGTGTCCCGTAAATAGGCACATTGACATCCCTGAGCACATAGGGGAGGGCACCGATATGGTCCTCATGCCCATGGGTAATCATGAAGCCCTTTACCTTATCCAGATTGTCCTTTAAGTAGGTCACATCCGGAATGACCAGATCGATTCCCAGCATATCGTCCGCAGGAAATGCCAGGCCGCAATCCACAACAATAATACTGTCTTCGTACTCGAAGGCCGTAATATTCAAACCGATTTGTTCTAAGCCTCCCAAAGGAATAATTTTCAGCTTAGAACCACTACTATTCTCTTTTTTCTTCAATCAAATATCCTCCTATTTCTTTAAATCCTTCCGCAAGCGATTTCTGTTTCACGCGAAAGAATCCTTACTCCTGCACGAATTCAACATCCTCCAGCATATTCTCAAACACGCCCGCTACTGCTGAAAGCTCCTCATCATCCGACACAATCGTAAAGAGACCTTCCTCCTCACCGTCTTGGGATAAATCCTTTAAAATCAACGCCTCTCCGTCGCCTTCTTCAAAATCCGTCACGAGGATATAGTTATATCCTCCGATTCTGGTCTGCTCCAGAACATAAAAATCTACAGGCTCCTCGCCCTCCGGGTTAAATGTAATCTTTTCCAGCTTGCTCATACCTACTCCACTATTCCTTCATCCGTCGTCTTTTGCATGGCTCTTCTGTCCAGATATCCCTGCAAAATCAATGTAGCTGCAATCTTATCCACGTATTCCTTGCGGTTCTCTCTTCGCACTCCGGCTTCCATCATTATCTTGTCTGCTGCCACCGTGGTGAGACGTTCATCCCACATAATCACAGGCAGGCCTGTTCTTCTCTCCAGTTTCTCCCGGAATTCATCGGTCAGTTCCACGCGTGCGCCTTCCGTAGCATTCATGTTTTTGGGAAGTCCCAACACAATTTCTTCCACCTCATAATCCACAATCAGCTCTTCGATTCTGGCCAGGGTCTGACGCAGCTTGTTTTCCTCTTTTCTGCGGATAATCTCCACACCCTGGGCAGTCAAAAGCAAACTGTCGCTGACAGCCACACCCACGGTCTTGGAACCAAAATCCAATCCCATTATTCTCATGGAGCTCCTCCTACTTCCATTTATTGTTGCGGATATACTCCGTCAACAGCTCCTCTACCAGCTCGTCTCTCTCCACCTTCATAATCAGGCTTCTGGCGTTCTTATGGCTGGTGATGTATGTGGGGTCACCGCTCATAATATAGCCTACAATCTGATTCACCGGGTTGTAGCCTTTCTCAGTCAGTGCCTCATACACGGTGGATAACACCACCTTTACTCCGGTCTCAGGCTCTGTCTCAACCTTGAAGTATTGTGTATTTCCTAAGTCCTGCATATCTTCCTCTCATTCTTCGAAAAACTTTTCTCTGCTGTCTCCTATCTTAACTCATTTGCCGGAAAATTTCAATGTTTATATCCTTGGAACAATCTACAAATCCTATTTATTCTGCCAGTAGGATTTCCTCCGTGAGGAAGGATGTAATCTGCACCCGGACAAGCATATTCGCGTGCATTGCTTCCGTCGGCTCCACTGCCACCTTCACATAATCCCTTGTGTGTCCGAGGAAATATTTTTTGCCTTCTATTTCCTTCTCTTCCTCCAAAAGAATCTCTACCACCCTTCCGAGATAGTAGCTCCTGAATTCCTCTGACTGCCTTCTCTCCATGGCAAGGAGCTCATTGCTTCGCTGTGTCTTGACTTGATCCGGCACCTGGTCCGGCATGACGGCCGCCCGGGTTCCTTCCCGTTTGGAGTACTTGAACACATGCATTTCGTAGAAGCAGACCTTCTCCAGGAATCTCCGTGTCGCCGCAAATTCCTCTTCCGTCTCCCCGGGGAAGCCTACAATCACATCCGTTGTAATGGCGGGATGCTCGAATACCTCTCTCAAATATTGGACACTTTGGAAGTATTCCCCGGCGGTATAGTGTCTATTCATTCTCCGAAGGGTCTCATCGCAGCCGCTCTGCAGGGAAAGATGAAAATGAGGACAAAGCTTTTGCAGCCGGGACAGGCGCTGTGCCGTCTCAGCCGTGATGATGCGCGGCTCCAGAGAGCCCAGTCGGATGCGCTCCACTCCCGGGATTTCATGCAGCTTCTCCACCAGATCCAGCAATTTGCTGCTGCCGGAGTAATCCCTTCTCTCCTCCCCGTGATGTACCTCAACACTGTTTCCCTTCTTCCATTCCTCCTCGTCAAAATCAATACCATAGGAGCTGATGTGTATTCCCGTCAGCACCACCTCCCTGTAGCCGGATGCCACAAGTCCCCGAATCTCCGCAGCAATATCCTCAGCATGTCTGCTGCGCACTCTGCCTCTGGCATAGGGAATGACACAGTAGGAACAGAACTGATTGCATCCGTCCTGTATCTTAATGTAGGCACGGGTATGCTCCATCGTCTGTTTCAGGGTCATCTCTTCGTATTCGTAGGTATTGTTTATGTCTATGACCGTCGTCTGCTTGCTTCGGGGGGCATTTTCTCTCTCCTTCAGATATTCCTCCAGAATAGAAAGAATGTCCTTCTTGCGATTGTTTCCGATAGCGAGGTCAATACATTCGTCGGTCTCAACAGCAGCCTTTCCTGTCTGTACATAACATCCCACAGCCACCACAACAGCGTCGGGATTTTTCTGTTTTGCACGGTGGAGCATCTGTCTGCTCTTTCTGTCTGCAATGTTGGTCACAGTGCATGTATTAACAATGTATATATCCGCCATCTGATCAAATGGTACAATATTATACCCTTTTTCTTGTAAAATTTGTTGCATTACTTCTACTTCATAGGAATTAACCTGTCTGCTCTTTCTGTCTGCAATGTTGGTCACAGTGCATGTATTAACAATGTAT
>CAZPRB010000008.1:23629-49619 GCA_964588645.1 uncultured Acetatifactor sp.
TTTGTCTTCTTTATTCTTTGTCTTCTTTATTCCACAATTATCAGTTCATCTGTTTTCAACGCGGTCTCCACCAGCTCCTCAATCTTCTCATCCAAATTGTGCTCATGGCGTCGGATTACGTTCAGATTGGGCTTTGTCACGGGATGCTTGGCCACAAAGATGGTACAACAGTCCTCAAAAGGCTGAATGGAGGTTTCATAGGTGCCAATCCTTTCAGACACTTCCACAATCTCCTGTTTATCAAAACCAATCAACGGGCGGTACACAGGCAGCTCGCACACCTCATTGGTTGCAATCAGGGAATTCATGGTCTGTGATGCCACCTGTCCGATGCTCTCACCGGTAATCAATCCCAGACATTCCGTCTCTTTGGCGATATGCTCCGCGATGCGCATCATATAGCGGCGCATAATAATGGTCAATTCATCATGAGGGCATTTCTCATAGATATACAGCTGAATATCCGTGAAGTTAATGACATGGAGGTAAATCGGACCTGTGTAGCCGGCCACCTGTCTTGCCAAATCCACCACCTTCTGTTTCGCCCGCTCGCTGGTGTACGGCGGCGCATGGAAATACACCGCATCTATCTTGACACCACGCTTGGCAATCATGTAACCGGCAACCGGGGAATCAATACCGCCGGACAACAACAGCATCGCCTTTCCGCCCGTGCCCACGGGCATTCCGCCCGGTCCCGGAATAATCTCGGAATAAATATAGATTTTCTCCCGCACTTCAATGTTTAACAGGATATCCGGATGGTGTACATCCACCTTCATCTCAGGATATGCCTTCAGAATCGCCTCTCCCATGTCCATATTGATTGTCATGGAATCCTTAGGGTAGTTCTTGCGTGCACGTCTCGCCTGCACCTTGAAGGTCTTATTTCGGTCAGGATAGACATCTGCAATATATTGGATAATTGTGTCACACAGCTTTTCAAAGCCTTCATCCTCCACATAAACAACGGGGCAGATTCCGGAGATACCGAACACCTTCTGTAAATGCTCTACCACCTCATCAAAATCAAACTCCGTCCGGGCATCCACATAGATACGTCCCTGGGTTTTGTGAACCAGAAAGCTTCCGTCACATTTCTTCAGGGCGTACTTAATCTGCTGAACCAGGGCATCCTCAAACAGATACCGGTTCTTTCCCTTTATTCCGATTTCGGCATATTTGATTAAAAAAGCTGTAAACATATTTTTCCTCACTCTTCTGATAGCTATCTGCGCATATATCTGCGCAACATAGGAATTTTATCATACAAAACCTGTAATGTATAGTCTATTTCTTCCGTCGTCGTAAAGACGGAGAAGCTAAAGCGCACTGTAGATTCCAGCAAAGCCTTCTCCACACCCACCGCCTTCAGTGTCACTGAGGGCTGTGGCTTTCTTGCCGAGCACGCACTTCCTGCCGACACGTAAATCCCCTGCTCCTCCAGTGTATGCAGCAGCACTTCACTGCGCACCCCTCTAAAGGAGACACTGACAATATGGGGGGCTGTCGTCTCCCCAAACTCATCTCCTTCCGGCAGTCCGTTCACCTGCACATTCTCCATTTTGCGGACTCCCTCTATGAAATGACGCTTCAGACCGTGTAAATAGTCAATATCCCGGTCCAGACGATTGTTCAAGAGTTCTGCTGCCCTCGCCATTCCCATTATCCCCGGCACATTTTCTGTTCCGGAACGGAGATTCTGCTGTTGACCGCCTCCGTAGATAATGGGCTGCAGCTTCACCTTGTCATTCACATACAAAAGCCCCATGCCCTTGGGACCGTGAATCTTATGGCTGCTTGCAGACAAAAGATCGATATTCATTTTCTTCGGATAGATTTTCGCTTTACCAAAGCCCTGTACCGCATCCACATGAAACAATATATTGGGATTGAACTGCTTCAGCATTGCTCCAATCTCAGCAATGGGCTGCACAGCACCGATTTCATTATTGGTATGCATGACGGATACCAGAATGGTGTCCGCTGTCAGGGCATTCCTTACATCCTCTACACGCACCAGTCCGTCCCTGCCCACCGGCAGATACGTCACGCGAAAGCCCTGTGTCTCCAAGTATCGCATGGTCTGCAGTACTGCAGGATGCTCAATCCGGGTGGTAATCAAATGGTTTCCCCGTCTGCGGTTTGCCATGGCGCATCCCACCAATGCCAAGTTATCCGACTCCGTCCCGCCGGAGGTAAACAGGATATCCTTCTCGCTCACCTTCATAATCCGAGCCAGCGTTTCCTTCGCATCACGCACATACTGCTCCGCCTGTACACCCTTCATGTGCAAGCTGGAGGGATTTCCGTAATCTTCACACATTATTTTCGTCATCAATTCTGCGACCTCGGGAAATACCTTCGTCGTGGCAGAATTGTCCAAATACACTTCCATCTGATTTCTCCTACTATTCATTCCTTCTCTTATCTATATGGTATGCAGGGTACAGGCATTTAGGACTTTGTCCCGTCTGCCTCAGCCTTCCAGCTGATACATAATCCAGGACAGTATCGTGAAGCCCGCCGTCTCCGTGCGAAGGATTCTTTTGCCCAGGGTAACGGGCTCGATGCCGTTCTCCAATGCAGTCTGTATCTCTGCCTCCTCAAAGCCGCCCTCCGGTCCGATAAAAATTGCAATGCTCTGTCCCGCTCGCAGCTGCCCGATGATTTCCTTTGTCCTGTTCATGCCCTCCGCCAGCTCATAGGGGATTAATCTCACATCCATACCGGACGCAAGCTTCACCGCTTCTTTAAAGCTCATCACCTCCGAAACCTCAGGGATGATTCCTCGCTTGCTCTGTTTGGCTGCCGCTTCCGCAATTCCCTGCCACCTCGCAAGCTTGGACTTGGCTTTCTTGTCATCCAGCTTCACCACACAGCGTTTCGCAGCCACCGGAACTACCCGGTACGCCCCAAGCTCCACCGCCTTCTGGATAATCAGCTCCATCTTGTCCGCCTTCGGAAGAGCCTGAAATAAATATACCTTTGCCGGGAGCTCCACTGCATCCTCCTTGACAAATCGCAGCTCGCAGCGCACACACTCCTCTTCCAATGCAAGAATGCCGCAGCGGTATTCCTTACCGTCAATGCCGTTACTGACTGCAATCTCCTCCCCGGCTTTCATGCGGAGCACATTCTTGATATGATTGACATCGCTCCCGAGAATTATGACGCTCTTGTCATCTATATTGATTTGGTTGGGTTCTACAAAAAACTGATACATCGTTATCCTTTCCGGAAATCCGGACTACTTCCGTGCTGTCACACTGACCCATTCACCCTGATAGGTCACCTCCAGCACTTCCAGTCCCGCTGCCTTCACTGCCTCCACCACGGTCTGCTCCTTATCATCAATGATACCGGAGGTAATATAGACTCCTCCGGGCTTCAGCTGATTCACAATAACAGGTGTCAGGGGCACAAGTACATCTGCCAGGATATTTGCCACCACGATATCGTAGCATTCATAGCCGACTCTGTCCTGAATCTCCTTGTCTGTAATGATATTGCCTATCATCATGTCAAAGTTCTCGGAATCAATGCCGTTGGCTTCACAATTCTGAGCAACCGCTTCCACCGCGCAGATATCTAAATCCGTTCCCACAGCGTGCTTTGCTCCGAACATCAGGGACAGAATCGCCAATATTCCGCTGCCGGTTCCCACATCAAGCAGTTCCGTCTCCGGGGTAATATACTTACGAAGCTGTCTGATACACAGCTGCGTGGTCTCATGCATACCGGTTCCGAAGGCTGTCCCCGGGTCGATATGGAGCACCATCTTGTCGCTATCCTCCGCCTTCACATCCTCCCAGGAAGGAATGACAAGTATGTCATCTATGTAAAACTGATGGAAATACTGCTTCCAGTTGTTAATCCAGTCAATATCCTCTGTCTCATCCACAGTGACGGTCCCTTCGCCAATATCGCAGAACATTCTTAAATCTTCCAGCTCACGCTCCACATCTGCCAGAACGGTCTCCTTATCCGTAGGTACCCCCTGTACCTCCAGATTGCCGTCCCCCTTCTCCTCCACAAAGAAGCTTAGGTAAGCGATACCGTCATCCTCCGGCCCGTCAGGCAGAATATCCACGAACATCTGCTCCTTCTCCAGAGCCGTCAAGGGAATCTTGTCCTCTATCTGTGCCCCCTCCAGTCCGATATCATAAAGTGTGCTGATAATAATATCCTCTGCATCCGTAATGGTCTTCACTCGAAATTTTATCCACTTCATACTCCGTCCAAAACCTTTCATTCACAATATGTTCATCATAGAATTGTAAACTGTTCACTTTTTTCTGTCAACTGTCAGCAAGCGTTCTGCACCTGCTTTCGCAGATTCCCAGCGTCAAAAACAGTAACGGCGTGCTCATCACCTGTTGAAAGCTGAACAGGGAATTGATTCCGTACAATACCAGCACCATGACGCCCGGCATCATTCCGCGATATCTCTTCCACGCACATACGAACACACTTATGTAGGCAAACAGTCCCAAAAGCCCTCCGTTTATCAGCATATTCAGCCACTCATTGTGAGCATTGGCAAATACGGAATCTGCCCAGTGTCCCTCCATTTGAATATAACCGGCCAGAGCAGGTGAGGAATATATATATTCCGCAAAGCAGTCCGGTCCGAAGCCAATGATTTTACGGAAGATATCCGCCTCGCAGAATCCTTGCAAGGCAGCTCTCCAGAGTCCTCCCCGACCGCTTCCCCATGCTTCCCCTTTCGGAATACGGGACAGATAAAATATCACAAAGCATAGAACCAGGAGGATGCCTCCCAGCAGCAGAATCCGATTAATCCAAACAAGCGTCCTTGCAGACATTTTACTCTGTAGCAGGTAAACCGACAGCAGCAGGCCGGCGAGCACCCACCAAAAGGGCTCTGTCACCAGTCCTGACAGGAACCCGTCCGGTGCCAGCATAGCTTCCGTACCCAGACAGTTCATGATATGTCCCATCACCGGGCAGAGCACACAGACTCCCGCGGCCAAAAGAATCGTCCTGCGGAACATTTCCGGCTGTTTCATCCCATATAAAGCCCCCAGTCCCAGACAGGCAAGGACCAATAAAAGTCCCACATCACTGCCCTGGGTCAGGGTCAAGGTAAGGGCAGTTGTCGAGAGGAGAGCATAGATAAGCTTCGGAAGCCGCTTGGTGCTATAGAGCATTCCCACAACCGGCCAAGGCAGCATCACGCTCAGATATCCGCATAGCCAGTTGATGTTTCCTATGGTGGAAAGCATATGACTGCTCTCCCAATCCTGTATTGCAAAGGGCTGGTGCACCCCGGGGACGTTCACACCAAACCGTTGCAAAAAAGCAATGAGCACGACAAGCGCAAGCCCCAGCTCTCCTGACCGGATGGAATAAGCGTTCCTCCCTGTGTATTCTCCTGACACAAAGAAGTAGATTCCCACCAGCAAAAGCTGAGTCAGTGCACCCATGTACCACTCCGCATATCCGGTCCAGGCAGTTCTCCTGTAGGGACTTGCCAGCGCAGAAAGGAATGCACAGGCTCCGTAGCTGAGCATTGCTATATCCACCATGCTCCACTGCCTTGGTACGAACGCAGCTTTTCCTATAAAGGATATCGCTCTGTATCCCAACCACAAAAGCAGAAAACCCACGGTAAGGCAGAAAAACAGATAATACTTTGTGTCTCCCAGAAGATAATAGCTTCCTCCGGTATAGAGGGGTAGTATCAGGAACATTAACACAATATAATTGTCGCATATTGCACCAATAAAAGCTTTTGTCTTGCTGTTCATACCTGTTTTTCCTCTTGTGCCAAATTCTTAGGTCAAATCATCCCTTCTCGGGTCATAGCATTCATTCTTCTGTATCATATCACGAATATCCGTAAACTGCAAAAAGGATTCCGAGAAATCATTCCCGAAATCCTTTGATATCCTTTATTGTTCCCAAAACTTTTTCTTTTTGCCTTTTTTGGTTTCCTTATTGTCCTCTTTTTCTTCCCGGTCATTCAGCTTCTTGGCTGCGTTCAGGGAATCATCTGTAGCCGCATCGAACTGTCTCAGCAATTCCTTCGCCTCATTGCTCAGCTTATCAGGTATCTGTACCACCAGCGTCACATAATGGTCACCACGGATTTCTTTGTTGCGCACAGAGGGAACACCCTTTCCTCTCAGGCGAACCTTGGTATCCGTCTGGGTACCTGCCTTCACATCATAAATCACTTTTCCGTCCACGGTATCAATCACAATTTCTCCGCCCAATGCCGCAACCGCAAAGGATACAGGTACCGTGGAGAAAATGTTCATATCCTGACGTTGGAAAATAGGATGACGGCTGACAATCACCTCTACCAGCACATCCCCTCTGGGACCACCGTTGCTGCCGGGTTCTCCCAGTCCGGGCATTCTTGTGGACTGGCCATTGTCAATACCCGCCGGAATATCCACAGAATAACGTTTCTTCATGGGGATATAGCCCGTTCCGCGACAGTCAACACACTTCTCTTTGATTACTTTACCTGTTCCCTGACAGTCCGGACAGGTCTGCACATTACGAACCGTTCCGAAGAAGGATTGCTGGCTGAATACCACCTGACCCTTTCCTCCGCACTTCGAACAGGTCTCGGGAGAGGTGCCCGGCTTTGCGCCGTTGCCGTTACAGGTCTTACAGGTCTCCTTCACGGTTAAGTCAATCTCTTTCTTGCAGCCAAATACAGCCTCTTCAAAGGAAATACGCACACTGGTACGGATATTTGCTCCTTTCATGGGACCGTTGTTTCGAGCACTTCTGCTGCGTCCGCCGCCAAAGAAATCGCCGAAAATATCACCAAATATATCTCCAAAGTCAGCACTGTTGAAATCAAAACCGCCGGCTCCGCCCATACCGCCGTCAAAGGCAGCATGGCCATACTGGTCATACTGGCGTTTTTTCTCCGGGTCGCTTAATACCGCGTATGCCTCTGAAGCCTCCTTAAACTTTTTCTCGGCCTCCGCATCTCCCGGATTTGCATCGGGATGATATTTCTTCGCCAGCACACGATATGCCTTTTTGATTGCCGCTTCGTCTGCGCTTTTATCTACACCGAGGACTTCATAATAGTCCCGTTTCTGTTCTGCCATGACTTGCCTCCTAAAATTTCTGTTTTCCAAGCTCCGTATCGCTTGCGGACAACGGGACAAGGAAATTCCTTGGAAGACAGGTCTGTTTCAAAATCTGTCTCCCAAGGAGCTTTATCGAAGCACTTTTCGCTTTATACTTCGCGGAAATCTCCGTCGATTACATCATCTTCGGGAGCTGCGCCGCCCATGTCTGCCGCACCGCTCATGTCAGGGCCTGCACCTTGTGCACCGCCCTGTGCCTGCTGCATATTCTCATACATCTTGGTGAAGAGGGACTGCGCACTGTTGGTCAGCTTCTCTTTTGCGGCCTTCAGCTCATCCAGATCACTGTCACTCATCTCCTGATCCTTGGTTCTGTCAAGGATTGCCTTGACAGCTTCCAAATCAGCCTGCACCTGTGTCTTGTCGCTGTCAGAAATCTTGTCACCGACCTCGTTCAGAGCCTTCTCAGTCTGGAATACAAAGGCATCCGCATCATTTCTTGCCTCTACGCCTTCTTTTCTCTTCTTATCCTGTGCCTCAAACTCCTGTGCCTCTTTGATTGCCTTATCAATATCAGCATCGGACATATTGGAGCCTGCCGTGATGGTGATATGCTGCTCCTTACCTGTTCCGAGATCCTTTGCAGATACGTTTACAATACCGTTCGCATCAATATCGAAGGTAACTTCAATCTGAGGGATTCCTCTGGGAGCAGGAGGGATTCCGTCGAGACGGAACTGTCCGAGAGATTTGTTATCTCTTGCAAACTGTCTCTCACCCTGTACTACATTGATATCTACTGCAGTCTGATTATCAGCTGCGGTGGAGAAAATCTGGCTCTTCTTGGTGGGGATTGTGGTATTTCTCTCAATCAGTCTGGTTGCTACACCACCCATGGTCTCGATGGACAGGGAAAGAGGAGTAACATCCAACAGAAGGATATCACCTGCGCCTGCATCGCCTGCCAGCTTACCACCCTGAACGGAAGCACCGATTGCTACACACTCATCAGGGTTCAGAGACTTGCTGGGTTCCTTGCCGGTAAGCTGTCTTACCTTATCCTGTACCGCAGGAATACGTGTGGAACCACCTACCAGAAGCACCTGACCAAGGTCAGCGTTGGTAAGTCCCGCATCCTTCATAGCGTTCTGTACGGGAATTGCGGTTTTCTCTACCAAATCACGGGTCAGCTCGTCAAACTGTGCACGGCTTAAGTTCATATCGAAATGCTTAGGTCCCTCAGCGGTTGCTGTGATGAAGGGAAGGTTGATATTGGTTGTCATGGCACTGGACAGTTCCTTCTTAGCCTTCTCAGCTGCTTCCTTCAATCTCTGCATAGCCATCTTATCACCGGATAAGTCTACGCCCTCAGCCTTCTTGAATTCTGCAATCATCCAATCAATAATCTTATTATCAAAGTCATCACCACCGAGACGGGTATCGCCGTTGGTAGAAAGAACCTCGATAACGCCATCACCGATTTCGATAATGGAGACATCAAAGGTACCGCCACCTAAGTCGTATACCATAATCTTCTGCTCTTTCTCGTTATCCAGACCGTAAGCCAATGCTGCTGCAGTAGGCTCGTTGATGATACGCTTTACATCAAGACCTGCAATCTTACCGGCATCCTTGGTAGCCTGACGCTGTGCGTCGTTGAAGTATGCAGGAACAGTGATAACTGCCTCTGTAACCTTCTCGCCAAGATATCCCTCTGCATCTGCTTTCAGCTTCTGAAGAATCATAGCGGAAATCTGCTGAGGAGAATACTTCTTGTCATCGATGGTACGTCCGTTGTCAGTACCCATATCTCTCTTGATGGATGCAATAGTCTTCTCTGCATTGGTAACTGCCTGACGCTTTGCAGGCTCACCTACAAGTCTCTCTCCTGTCTTTGTAAATGCAACTACGGAAGGTGTGGTTCTTGCGCCTTCTGCGTTTGCGATAACGGTGGGTTTTCCACCTTCCATAACAGCTACACAGCTGTTGGTCGTTCCTAAATCAATACCAATAATCTTGCCCATTTTTAACTCCTCCTATATTTCAAAATTATTTATTGTACTACTGCTACCATTGAGTGTCTGACCACTGTATCGCGGTAGGTATAACCTTTTAACAATTCCTGTGCTACGACACCGGATTCATACTCCTCACTTTCCACCTGCATCACCGCATTGTGGAAATTGGGATCAAATTCACATCCCACAGCTTCGATGGGCTTCACGCCCATATTCTCCAGCTCTGTCATCAGCTGCTTATAAACCATTTTCATGCCGTCTACAAACGCGTCATTGGCATCCTCGGGATCCACGGTTGCAAAGCCGCGCTCGAAATTGTCCACCACAGGGAGAATCTTTTCCACAACGCTCTTGGCGCCGGTCTCGAACATCGCCTGCTTTTCGCGCTCCGTTCTCTTACGGAAATTCTCAAATTCAGCCATCTGACGTTTTACCCTGTCCTCAAGCTGCTCGATTTTCTCTCTGTAGGCATCCTCCTTCTTATCCTGCTTCGCCTGCTTCTTAGCTGCTTTCTTCTCAGCTCGGCTCTTCGGTTCCCCGTCCTGAGCATCTTCAGATGCTTCATCGGAATCCTCCGTCACCGCTTCTGCAGCTTCTTCCGTTGCCTCTTCCCCGGCAATGTCTGTGTCCTCGGAAAGCATCTCTTCCTCCAACACTTCCTTTTCCTGCTCTGACATATGTTCCTTTCCTTTCTGACTCAATTGTTCTTATACAAATCATCCAACTGATTCTGCAATGTTCTGAGTGTCCCCACGACCTTGTCGTAATCCATTCGCTTCGGACCGATAATCCCTATCGTTCCCCTCATGCCGTCTCCTAATTCATAGGTGGCTGTGACAACACTGCAATCCTTCATGCTTTGAATCGGAGTCTCGTTGCCGATATAGACCTGAATTCCTGTGTTTCCCTCGTCCTCCAGAGTATCCGTTATCAGCTCGTGCAGCTGCTGCTTCTCCTCAAAGGTATTAATCAGCTCGCTGGCCTTTGTCTGATCGGCAAGCTCCGGATAACGGAAGATGTTGTTGGTTCCGCTGGTGTATATTTCCAAATCTTCATCCGCCTTGATTGCCTCCGCCACCGCATCAATCACCTCGCTGACGATATCGCTGTGGATGCCGGCCTGCTGCTTCAAAGCAGCAATCATGCCAAGATTAATCTCCTGCATGGACAAGCCGTTTAAATTGGTGTTCAGCAAAATGTTCAGCTTAAGCAATGTCTCGTCCGAAAGCTCCTCATCCACGGAAAGGATATTGTTCTTAATCACATTTCCCTCCACCACGATGACTGCCAGTATCTGGTTCTCACTTACGCGGGAGAGCTGAATGAATTTCACCTTGTTGCGATGCGTTTGCGGTGCAGATATCATTGTGGCATACCGGGTATTCTGTGCAAGGACCTTGGCAACCTGCTTAAGCAGCGTCTCCATCTTATCCTGCCGTTCCACCAGCATCTCCTTCATCTCCACCACCTCACGCTCTTTTTCCTCCATCATGGCATCCACATAGAAGCGGTAGCCCTTGTCAGAGGGAATTCTGCCTGCCGAGGTATGGGGCTGAAGAATGTAGCCCATCTCTTCCAAATCCGCCATCTCATTTCGGATGGTCGCGGAGCTTAGGTTCAAGTCAGTGTACTTTGAAATTGTCCTGCTGCCCACCGGTTCTCCTGTCTCCAGATAGTTCCGGATAATGGCCTGCAATATTTTGGTTTTTCTCTCGTCCAACTGCATTCCACCACTCCTTTTGGGGGTTATTAGCACTCAATCAAGAGGAGTGCTAACATCTTATATCCATAAAATATCACTTAGCATATATGTTGTCAACCGCTTTTTCTAAAATTAATTCTAAAATAATTATTAACTGGCAGCGAATCTAATCTCTTGTCCTAAATATCCTGATACAAAAAAACGCACACAATGCATGTGTGCGTTTTGGGAACCATATGATTCCGTACTGTTTCAATTCCTTATTAAATGAAGAAGCTTCCGGTGAACTCCTTATTCATGATATAATACACTGTGCTTTCCTCCGGCTTCACATAAAACTCTACACTTTTCAGCTCGCCGACCTTCTGCTTCAGGTCATATCTCCATACATCCTTCGCAATCTTCATCAAATCCTCCTGAGCGTAGGACTTGCCGCCAAACTGAATATGTAAAGCAGTCTTTACTACAGTCTTTTTCGCAGTTGTCTTCTTTTCTGCAGTCTTCTTAACAGATTCTGCTTTTGTTGCTGCCATAGTGACATCTCCCTTCTTTTCATAAACATGTTCTCCTCACCGGGTCAGCTGCCCGGCAGGTTCAGTTTATTCCTTTCCATGAAAAATGTCAATAGCAGCGCATTTACGCCGCCAAGCCAAAATATAACAGCACAATGACACCAAGCGCAATGCGGTACCAGCCGAACACCTTGAAATCATGCTTCTTAATATATCCCATCAGGAATTTGATCACGATAACGGATACGAGGAAGGCAACCAATACACCCACCAGCAAAATTGCCGCTTCGGTACCTCCCATGGTGAGACCCATGTCAAGGAAATCTTTCAGTTCCAGAAGGCTGGCACCAAGCATGGCCGGAATCGCCAAAATAAATGTAAACTCGGAAGCCGCTGTTCTGGAGACGCCTAATACAAGCGCACCAATGATGGTTGCGCCGGAACGGCTGGTTCCCGGAAATGCTGCTGCCAGGAGCTGGAACAGACCGATATAAAGCGCCAGTCTGAAGGTCATGTCTGACAGCTCATGATATTTTGCCGTTCTCTTTTGATTCCAGTTTTCCACAATAATGAAAATAATACCAAATATGATTAGGGCAACCGAAACGCCTACTCCGTTGTAAAAATATTTATCACAAATATCATCGATACCCAGCACTGCAAAAATAACACCGGGAATGCATGCTACACCCACCTTAAAAAGCAACATCCAGGTATCTGTCTTAAAAATGCTCTTTCCCGCTGCCTTATCAGGCTTTTGGAACGGCCATATCTTGTTCCAGAAAATGATGACAGATGCCAGAATGGCACCCAACTGGACAACAACCAGGAACAAATCCCAGAATTGCTTTGACACATCCATTTTCACAAATTCTTCCAATAAAATCATATGCCCGGTACTGCTGATGGGAAGCCACTCCGTGATACCCTCCACAATACCGTAAAGAACCGCTTTCAAAATCTCTAACATCTCTTATTCTCCTATCGATACTCTTCCTGAACAAATTTACGCAGTGCCTCCAAGGAACGCTCCACCTTCTCGGTGTCGATACAGTAGGCCATGCGGAAGAAGCCGGGCGCGCCGAAGCTGTCGCCGGGCACTAATACCAAGTCATACTTTAATGCCTTTTGGCAGAATACCTTTGCATCCTCCTCCAACGCCTTGGGGAAAATGTAGAAGGTTCCGCCGGGCTTCACGCAGGTAAATCCAAGCGCAGTCAGCTCCTTGTACAAGAGATTCATATTGGTCTCATATACTGTCAAATCTGCCGTGCGGTCAAGCACCTGTGCCACTGCCAGCTGAATAATGGAGGGAGGACAGTTATGTCCGATTCCTCTGGAAATCTGACCACACATATACACCATGGTCTCCGCATCCTTGCAGGCCGGGTGAATCGCCACATAGCCGATACGCTCTCCGGGCAGGGACAGGGACTTTGAGAAGGAATAACACATAATCGTATTCTCATAGAAGGAAGACACACAGGGTGCATCCACTCCTTCAAAAATAATCTCGCGATACGGCTCGTCAGAAATCAAATAAATATCGTGTCCGTACTGTGCAGATTTCTCTCTCAGGATATCTGCCAGTCTCTGCAAGGTCTCCGACGAATATACCACACCGGAAGGATTGTTGGGCGTGTTGACCAGCACCGCCATGACTTTATCCGTGAGCATCTCCTCAAAGGCCTCAAAATGAATCTGGAACGCCTCTGTATCAGGCGGAACCACCTTCAATACCGCACCTGTCAGATCCACGTACGGATGGTATTCAGGGAAAAACGGTGCAAAGGTCAGAATCTCATCCCCCGGCTGCGTCACCAGTCGAAAGGCGTGAGCAAGTGCCCCGGCAGCACCGGATGCCATGAAGATGTGGTCCTTGGTATAGGGAATGCCAAAACGTTTCTCCAAAGAAGCCGCAATCGCCTCCCGCACGCTTGTAATACCCAGGCTGGGGCTGTAGCCGTGCAGCTTAGAGGGCTCTCCGGTCGCCAGCATGTGAATCATCCTATCCGTAAATTCCTGAGGTACCGGTACGGAAGGGTTCCCCAGACTGTAATCAAATACATTCTCATAACCGATTTCCTGTCCTCTTGCCGTCGCAAACTCCGAAAGCTGACGAATGACGGACTTGCCCGACAACATATCCTTATATTTTTGTACTAACATTTTGCCTCCTGTTATTCCCATTTATGGTATGGTTTTTTCACAACATGATATTTTATCCTGTTGTTCACCTTATGCGGTGCAGTTCCATTTTACCATACTTTCGTCGCATTACAAGCCTATATCCTGCATTTTCCCGTTGCACAGCCGGCTGTTTTCCTATATGATAAATACTGCAATGGATTCTCCTAGCAAGATTATACCAAAGAAGGGAGTAAAAATATGTCAAAAAATTCTTTACGCAAGATTATCGGCATTATCGCAGCAATGATGATACTCGCCATCCTGGCTCTGAATTCCACCTATCAGATACGTGAGCAGGAGCAGGCAGTACTGATTACATTGGGAAATGCCAAGGCCGTTACGGAGCCGGGTCTCCATTTCAGGGTTCCGTTTGTGCAACAGGTTAAAAAAGTCAATACCACGATTCAGGGATTTGCTATCGGCTACGAAATGGACTCCGATACAAGCCTTCCGGATGATTCCCTGATGATTACCTCAGACTACAACTTTGTGAATGTGGATTTCTTTGTGGAGTTCCGCTACAGTGACCCCGTGAAGGCCATCTACGCATCCGAGGATCCTGTTGCAATTCTCAGAAACATCAGCCAAAGCTGCATCCGTACCGTCATCGGCACCTATCCGGTTGACGACGTGCTGACCACCGGCAAAAATGAGATTCAGGCTGCCATCAAGGAAATGATTCTCGCCCGCTTGGAGGAGCAGGACATCGGCGTGCAGCTGGTCAATATCACCATCCAGGATTCCGAGCCGCCCACCATGGAGGTTATGGAAGCTTTCAAGGCAGTGGAAACCGCTAAGCAGGGGAAAGAAACCGCTCTGAACAACGCCAACAAATACCGGAACGAGCAATTACCTCTGGCTCAGGCTCAGGCAGACGGCATTATCAAGGATGCCGAGGCCCGGAAAACCGAGCGCATCAACGAGGCAACGGCACAGGTGGCACGCTTCAACGCAATGTATGAGGAATATATCAAGAATCCTACCATCACAAGACAGCGTATGTTTTATGAAGCTATGGAGAAGGTATTACCCGATTTGAAGGTTGTGATAGAAAGTCCTAGCGGCGATATGCAGACCTTCTATCCGATTGAAGCCTTCGCAACCTTTGAGAACTCTTCCGACGTCCGGACAAATGACGTCGAATACCGCACAGATACGGACAGTGCTTCTGTCATCGACTCTGTCAATTAAGGAGGTGGCATATCATTATGAAAACATTTAAAAGAATATCACTGATTGTAATCCTTTTTCTCGCACTGATTATCGGTGCATCCTGTATTGTTGTGACTAACGAGAACCAATACAGCCTGGTTCGTCAGTTCGGCAAAATTGACCATGTGGTGTCCGAAGCCGGTGTCAGCTTCAAAATGCCTTTTATACAGAGTGTTGACACGCTACCCAAGCAGATACTGTTGTATGATCTGTCACCCTCCGATGTCATCACCAGCGACAAGAAGACTATGATCTGCGACAGCTATATTCTGTGGCGCATCACAGACCCGTTAAAGTTTGCACAGACCCTGAATTCCTCTGTCACCAATGCCGAGAATCGTCTGGACACCATTGTATACAACTCCACCAAGAACGTCATCAGCAGCACCACACAGGACGGCGTCATCTCCGGTCGTGATGGGGAATTATCGTTGGCAATCATCGAAAACATCGGAACCTCTCTGAATCAGTACGGCATTGAGCTTCTGTCCTTCGAGACCAAGCAGCTGGACCTGCCCGACGACAATAAGGCCGCCGTTTACGAGCGCATGATTTCCGAGCGTGACAACATCGCCGCAACCTACACCGCAGAGGGCAGCTCGGAAGCACAGATTATCCGCAACACCACTGACAAGGAGGTCAACGTGATGCTTTCCGAGGCGGAAAAAAATGCAGAAATCCTGATTGCCGAGGGAGAAGCAGAATACATGCGCATCCTCTCCGAAGCATATGCCGACGCCTCCAAGCAGGACTTCTACTCCTTCGTAAGAAGCTTAGATGCCCTGCAGGTTTCCATGACAGGCAACAACAAAACCGTAATCCTCTCCCCGGACTCTCCTATTGCTGAGATTTTCTATGGAAGGTAGGATTGCTGCGTAAGGCCGGCATGGCTTTACAGATTTTTGCAAAGCAGAACATATTCACCCTGCAGCTTAGGCACCTTGCCCTTCGCCGTAAAGCCCAGCTTACGGCACAGGGCAAGGGACGCCTTATTTTCGGAGTCCACCATGGCTTGCACGCAGTCAAAGGCATACTCCTCCCTCCCATATTCTAAAAGGGCACTGCATAGCTCATACGCCAAGCCCCTTCCCTGCCACGGCACTCCTATCACATATCCCAGCTCCGGCAAGTCATAGCCTTCCCGCACACTAAAGCCTGCTCTCCCGATGATTTCTCCGGTCTCCTTTAAGATAACCGTCCAGATACCGAATTCAAAATACCGGTACACCTTCTCTATATATTCTTGAATGTATGCCCTTTCCTGCTCCTTTTCCGGATATAAGTCCTCCGTATATTTTGTAATATCCGGATGCTGATAGATTTCATAAAAGGCATCCACATCCTCCGGCACAGTCTCCCTGAGCATGCACCTTTCCGTCTCCAAAATATCCCACGGTATCTCCCGATAACGCCGGTACACTCTGTCTGCATACTGTAGCTCCGGTTCCTCCGGAGATTCCATCAGATAAGCAGTTCCCGGAAGGCTGTCTCCTCCCTCATGGAGAAATCCCAGAATCGGAAGCCTCCGTTCCTGCAAAAGTACAGCTATTTGATTGCAATCCGTGATATACAGTACAGAATCGCCCTGTGCAAATTCTGCAAGGCATTGCTCCACATCAGCGCACAGCATACGCACATCGATACCCTCCTGCTTCAGCTTCTCTGTCATAGGCTGAAAGCGGGACATCCACTTCTCCTCTTTGAGTGCAATGACCACCTTCTCCATGTAAAACTTTTTCGTCATTCTTCCACTTCATCCTTTACGCGCGCAATTTTTTGAGCTATTATATTGTTGATTATACATGATTTCAAAACAGAAAGGTAGATATGATTATGGCACAGAATCCTGTTGTTACTATCACTATGAAAGGCGGAGAGGTCATCAAATTAGAGCTGTATCCCGAGGTGGCACCCGAATCCGTCAACAACTTTATCAGCCTGGTGAACAGGAAATTTTACGATGGTTTGATTTTCCACCGCGTCATCCGCGGCTTCATGATTCAGGGAGGATGTCCCAACGGCACCGGAATGGGCGGCCCCGGCTACTCCATCAAGGGTGAATTCGCTGCAAACGGCATAGAAAACAACCTAAAGCATACCGAAGGTGTTCTGTCCATGGCAAGAGCAATGCATCCGGATTCCGCAGGAAGCCAGTTCTTCATTATGCACAAGAACTCTCCCCATCTGGACGGCAGCTATGCTGCATTCGGTAAAGTGATTGAGGGCATGAACGTGGTAAATCAGATTGCGGAGACCCCCACCGATTACAGCGACCGTCCTCTGGAACCCCAGATTATGGAGACTGTTGTTGTCGATACCTTCGGCGTGACATACCCTGAACCTAAGAAGCTTGCAGACCGTTAACCAATAACTGCAGGAATCCATGAATATTGCATCTAAAAATATGGACAGGTTTAGTACTAAAGTACTTACTTGTTCATATTTTATTTACAATTAATTTAATATTTTTTCAATTTCACATCATCTTTTAGACATTTCTTTCCCGTATACTGTAACCATAACAACAAGACAACATCATTTATTTGTTTAAATAAAAAACTTTTTCATAATAAATGCCAAGGAATATGAATTCCTTGGCATCCTCCCTTTTATAGGGTCTTTTTCATCATCTTAAGCCTGTCCCACAGAACCAAACAGCTCCATTTTCTCTTTTACGGTAGCCTTGATAGCTTCTGCACCGGGTGCCAAAAGCTTACGGGGGTCAAAGCCCTTACCTTCCAAATCCTTACCTGCTTCAATATATTTACGGGTAGCTTCTGCAAATGCAAGCTGGCACTCTGTATTCACGTTGATTTTGGCAACGCCGAGGCTGATAGCCTTCTTAATCATGTCAGCGGGAATACCTGTACCACCGTGAAGAACCAGAGGAAGCTCTCCTGTCTCCTGCTGTACGGCATCCAAGGTCTCAAAGCTCAATCCGGCCCAGTTAGCAGGATATTTACCATGAATGTTGCCGATGCCGGCTGCGAGGAAATCTACACCAAGATCAGCGATTGCCTTACACTCCTTGGGATCTGCACACTCGCCGGCGCCGATAACACCATCCTCTTCACCGCCGATAGAACCAACCTCTGCCTCAATGGACATGCCCTTGTCATGAGCTGCCTTCACTAACTCAGTAGTCTTAGCAACGTTCTCATCAATAGGGTAATGAGAACCATCAAACATGATGGAAGAGAAGCCTGCTTCGATACATTTGTAGCAGCCCTCAAAGCTACCGTGATCCAAATGCAGAGCTACAGGCACATCAATTCCCATATCCTGAATCAAGCCGTTAACCATACCAACTACTGCATGATAACCACCCATGTACTTACCTGCGCCTTCGGATACGCCGAGGATAACAGGGGACTTCAGCTCCTGAGCGGTTGCGAGGATGGACTTGGTCCACTCAAGGTTGTTGATATTGAACTGGCCAACTGCATAGTGACCTGCTTTTGCTTTCTTAAGCATTTCTGTTGCGGAAACTAACATTTCAGATACCTCCATTATATATTTGTAATAATTTAACAGAATTTCTATTAATCAATATATCATACTTTTCGGGAAAAGCAAATATCTATTGTTAAATATTTATCCTACTCTTTGCAGTACTCCCAAATCGCTGTCTCATACAGATTATTCCCCTGAGCATCCATGACCACAATCACCGGAAAGTCCTTCACGGTCAGCTTCCGGATGGCTTCCGTACCCAAATCCTCATATGCTACCGGCTCTGATGAGAGAATGGAACGGGACAGCAGTGCACCTGCACCGCCCACTGCAGCAAAATACACGGCACCGTTGCGCACAATGGCAGCCTGCACCTCCTTGGACCTTTTTCCTTTTCCAATCATTCCCTTCAGGCCCATATCCAACAGCGTGGGCGCGTATTTATCCATACGGCTTGCCGTGGTTGGACCCGCGGAGCCGATTGCCCTTCCCTCCCTTGCCGGTGAAGGACCCATATAATAAATCACATTATTCTGCATATCCATAGGAAGCTCACTTCCCTCGGCCAGCGCCTCATACATTCTCTGATGGGCAGCATCCCTTGCCGTATAAATTGTTCCCGTCAGATATACATAATCCCCTGCACGAAGACTTCTTGCATCCTCATCGCTTAAGGGCACACTGATATACTTATCCATCTCTTTGTCCATACCTTTCCGCTATCCACCGATTATCGGGAGCCTTTTGTCACGCTTTGACACTCTACAGCACTCTGACCGCATGCCGGTTCACATGGCAGCATATGTTGACGGCTACGGGAAGCCCCGCAATATGAGTGGGATAGGTATTGATGTTCACTGCAAGGGCTGTGGTACTTCCGCCCAAGCCGCCGGGACCGATGCCGGAGCGGTTAATCCTCTCAAGCAGTTCCTCCTCCAGCTCTTTCACATAGGGAATCCCGGAGTGTAGATTTACAGGTCTGGTCAATGCCTTCTTTGCCAGCAGAGCACACTTTTCAAAGGTTCCTCCGATACCCACACCGACCACCATAGGAGGGCAGGCATTGGGACCCGCATCCTTCACAGCCGTCAGCACCGCATTCTTGACACCTTCCATTCCGTCAGCCGGCTTCAGCATGAATATCCGGCTCATGTTCTCGCTTCCGAAGCCTTTGGGGGCAACTGTAATCCTCACCCGGTCTCCGGGTACCATCTCATAATGAATGACTGCCGGCGTGTTATCCTTCGTATTCTCACGCTCAAGCGGGTCTCTCACAACGGATTTGCGCAAAAAGCCCTCCGTATAGCCCTGACGCACGCCTTCGTTAATGGCCTCTTCCAGTACGCCTCCCCGGAAATGCACCTCCTGACCGATTTCCATAAAGATGACTGCCATCCCCGTATCCTGACAGATGGGTATCATATCCTCTCCCGCAATTGTCAGATTCTCCTCCAACTGCTCCAGAATCTGTTTCCCCAGGGGGGCTGCTTCTTCCTGTACAGCCCTATCCATGGCACATCTCATGTCCTCCGACAGAAAATGATTTGCCTCTATACACATTTCCTTGATATTCTGTGTAACTTCACTTACCTGAATTGTTCTCATCGGTGTATTTTACTCCGTAATCTGCTTCTTAATCTCTTCCAGCTCTTCCCGGGAGGGTTCTCCGGGCACCCAGCCAATCCGCTGTCCGTCATTTACATATCTCGGAATGAGATGCATGTGGAAATGCTTCACTGTCTGACCGGCTGTTTCCCCATTATTCTGTACCAGATTCATACCGTCACAATTTAACTTTTCTGTCATTTTCCCTGCCATTTCCTTAGCGAGTACCAGCACCTTGGATGCCGTCTCATCCGGCAGTTCAAAGAGATTATCCGCATGTTCCTTGGGCAGAATCAGGGCATGTCCTCTGGTAGCCGGTCCCAGGTCCAATATCACCCGAAAGGTTTCATCCTCATACAGGGTCTTAGAGGGAATCTCTCCATTAGCAATTTTACAGAAAATACAATTATCCTTCTTCATTTTGATATCCTCTCCTTCCTCCACAAATCATGCTATCGCTTCTCTTCAAAAAGGAACACCTGGTCAAGCGTTCTGAGAATCCGGAAATCACCCTTCATCTTCATAGCCCCTGCCATAAATGCTCTTTGGAATGTCATTCTGCCGTTGATAATATCTTCCATGGTCGCTCTGTTGGTCTGCATTTCCACATCCGCATGCTCCGCTGTGCCGTATCTGCAATCCAGCCTTGCTCCCTTCATCTCCAGAATCAGATTCTTGGATTTCTCTTCTATATTGATGGAATACACCGCCTCAAATCCGGCCTGCGGCTTGTATACCTGCCGAAGCTCAGAGAGATATTCCTCCTCGCTGTCCGCACCCTCATTATGAAGCATATCGCGGAACATTCCTGCCAATTCCTGAATGTCCTCCTTCTGACGCTGTACATAGCTGTCATCTGCCACATACTGGGAGAGCTGCTCCGTCTCCTGAGGAGTCAAATCCAGATTCTGGGAAATGCTCACCTTCTGTTTCACGGCATGATTGCTTGCCGGGAAGCTTGTGATACGCTGACTGATGGTGCGATACAGATTCTCCGCCTTTTTCTCTATAATATTAACATAATCCTTGTTCATCTCCAGTGAGACGGTATTATCTATATATCCGCAGATGCCGCTGCAGGGACGTCCTCCCAGAATCTCCCATGCCGTGGAAAGATTTAGCTTTGCCTCTCTCTCCCCATATGTGGTGGACATTACAATCGGGCACATGTAAATCTGTGCGATACGCTCCTTGTCTCCGTACAACCAGCAGGCATCCAGAAACTGCTGCATATATCCGCCGATACCGTACCATTCCACCGTCGTCGCCAGAATAATGCCATCCGCTTCCTTCAAGGTCTGCGGGAGTGTGGTAATGGCATTCTTACTCTCATAGAGATTGTAGCGCGTCACATTCACGCGCAGCTCCTCCAGCACTTCCTGCATTTTATGAATGACATAATCGGTCGGATCGTCGATAATGCCTCTTCCGCCATAATAAATGTTAATATTCAAGGCTCCACCTCTCGCTTTCTTTTTATTGCATCCCTGTCCTTCAGCAATGCACATTAGGATAGCCGTCAAAACCTGTCAGCAATCCTCAAGTAAAAGAGTACCACCTTTTGCCCCGATACGTCAACCTGCAAGAGGCTTCTAACGGTAAATCAAAACCACCTTTCCAATCTTTATTTCGTCACCTGCCTCCAGCTTACGCTTTTCATAGGGCTCCAGCCTGAGTCCGTTCTTGCAGGTACCGTTTGTGGAATTCAAATCCTCCAAATACATGCCATCCGTCTCCTTACTGATTCTGGCATGCAGCCGGCTCACGGTGAAATCCTCCAGTACCAGGTCTACCTCACCCTTTTTCTTTCCGATGGTACAGGTTTCCTCCTTCAGCTGCATTAAAATTCTTCCGTCAGCGGTATACAGCCTTCGTACAAGCTCTGCGGGAGACCTGCTTTCTTCGATGTAAACTGTTTTCCCGTACTCCTCCTCATATTCCTCATCAGCCTCACGCCCCGTACCGTATGCGGATTCCTCCGCTACTGCATAGCCATCCATAGCCAACTTCATCGTCTGCCTATAGCGTTCTCTCTCCTCCCTGTTCCTTCGTTTTCTGCCGTCCAAAAGGTAACGGATGCCCTTTTTCGATGCTTTCCCGTCTTCCTCCTGTTCCGTCAGGGCGCTTTTTTCTTCCTCTTCCTTTGCCTCTATATAAGCATCAGTGGCTTTCTCTTCCTGCTCTGTTGCACTCTCAGACGCTCCGGCGTCGTTCTCCGGCATCGGATTCCCATTCAGCAGCTTGGCATCCCTAAATATCTGTGTCTGCAAATACACCTCTCCGTTACGCTCACACTGCTCATACATTTTGTACACACATTCCACAAGCACTTCATCCTCGTAGTCAATATGCTCCACCAGATATTCCAGAAATTTGAGGAAGCTTCCTTCCCCATCATAATAAGGAATATATAAAAAAGTAAAAATATTGCTTTCCAAATCCTGAAAAATCTGTTCCGGATACCACAGGATATTTCGTTCATCCAACAGAAAACGGGCAAGCTCCTCCTTAATCTGTTCAAGGCTCCACATAAAATCCTTCAGCCATGCTCTGGTAATGCATCTTTTACCATACAGCTGTGTGATACTCTGTTTTGAAGAAATATCATAATATAAATATGCCAGTCCGTTCAAATAGCGCAAGCTGCAGGGCAACAGTCCTTTAATGCCACCCCTGCTCAAAATACAATACTGGTACTTCTTTTCCTCCGGTTGTTTGTCCAAAAGAATTCTCTCGTAATTACACTGCATGCTTCTCACATATTCTGTCTGTAACATTATTGTCCTCCTATGACCTTGCGATAGCTTCGGATGACAGAAACCGGTGATATGATATGATTGGTGTATTCCGTCTCTGTCTCCCAAATATCACCGATATGCTTCATCCCTCCGAAGGGAAAGCGTAAATGACTGCATTGCTTCACACTGACCGTTCCCTTCTCAAGCTTCAATTCAATCCTTCCCCTGCTCCATGCAAGGTACTTTTCCGTATATACAGCATCAGCCTGCTCCCGCAGCTGCAGCATTCGTTCCTCATGGTTCTTGGTCTGCAGCACTCTGCCACGAAGTGCCAGAACGCCCATGTCCATCTCCTGAAGACATCTGTTATATTGAAAAAACAAAAGATAAATAATCAAAAGCACCACTCCCAAGACCATGGGCAGCACCAGGGCTGCCTCCACCGTAAAATATCCTTCCGTACTTTTTTGCATCTCCTCTTCTCCTTCTACATTATCTCCATACATCACCACCGCCTAAGAACACCGCCAGAGAAACAATTGCCACAGCGGTAAGATAAGGCATTTTCGTATCCCTCCTTACCCTGCGGAGCATCAAAAGAACCATTGAAATCAATGCCGTTAACAGTATGCTGAAGCAAAACACCGGGATACTTGTCCGCAATCCCAGAGCCATTCCAAGCTCAGTCAACACAATGCCGTCCGCATAGCCTGCCTTTCGGGACAGCCTCGCCAGCAGCAGCAAAAGCATTCCCGGGAGTGCACCGGCAACCATTTCCCACCCTTGCATTTCTCCACGGCTGAGCCTGAAGACTCCCACTGTCACGTTCAGAATTGCTCCGGCCGCTAACCACCAAACCGGGATTTTCCGATCCAGAAAATCCTTAATTCCCAACACTATCAAATAGATTTCTATCACACCAAGCATCCGCATTTTATTCTCCGGCGCACCGGCTGCAAGCCCGATATTTTCCCGCATTCTCTGCGGCTACTGCATATACCGTCCTTTTCAGTCCCGGGCAATCCTCCCTAAAGTGAATGCTGTTGCCCTCTTTTGTAATGTATACCTTTTCTCTCATACCATCCTCCTTGCATCTCGTGCAGGGCACATAATGCTCCCCCTGTTCATTCCGGCTTGTATATGCCTCCTGCAGGCTCACTGCTCTCACCGACAATGACAGATGACTGCAATTTCTGTCCACATGGTACACCTCTCCGTTTGGTGTAACATAAACCACGTCACTGTTCTCATCTCCCGCATCCGTTCCCGGAATATGATATCCGTTCCATAAATGTCCGTAATATCTGTTTGCCATGCGAAAGGGTCCAAAGCCTGCGACCCCGCTAAAGGGTGCCACCTCATAGGTCACAATCATTTCAAAGCAATCCTCTCCGGTAAATATCTCACTCTCCCAGAATTTCAATCCGGAAGCTCCCTGTGAAATGGGAGCTTCCTCCAAATATTGCTCTCCAAGGTATTTCACAAGCTCATTTTTCACATAAACATAGGAAAATGCTATATCCTTCAGCTCCGAGCCGTCATTCTCATCCGATATCAGCTCACATCCGTACACAGACATACGGTTTCCGATTTCACATAAGGCAAATTCCAGATTGCCGTGCAATCTGATCAATTCCAACGCGCAGCCCAAATTCAGAAAAAAACACAAGAGCAGCGGCAAAATCACCGATGCCTCCACGGTCATACTCCCTTCCGCGTGCCCGGGCACGGAGGTAAACAGCGATATCTCCTTTATGGGATGGATACACACGCTTTGGGCAAAGCTTTGATTTTTTAAAGAATAGCTCGGAGAAGGTTTTGTTGAAATTGTTAATAGTTGCTTATTCTTGTTGTTCCTCCATAAAGGAGACATCGCTGTTCACCTCCTGACCGCTTCCGCATCATTGATATTCTTTCTTTCGTGTGATTTCATAGGTGTATCCGTACGCGCTTCGCAACCGAACCCGGAACACCACCCGGTCAAAGCAATTGTCCAGTCTGAAATAAGTATTTCCGGGAGTACACCGGACATCTGCCTCCACCATGTTCATTGCCCGCTCCGTCAAGGTATCCAAATCTACAAACATCATCATAATTCTCAGATAATCCGCGTAGCTGAGGCCTTCCGAATTCTGCGTATCTGCACCTCCTCCGTAATGCAAAGCACCCTGTATGTCATAATGCCAGCTCCGCTTATCCTTTAGCAATGGTATCCTTCCTCCTGACAGCAAAGTCTCTACATCATACAGGCTCTCCGCATAAGCCCAGCCAAACAACAGAATGGTCTTGAGCAGGGGAGCTGCCTCCGGCACCTGACAAAGCGTTGCCAACAGGGTTGCCACACCCTCTGCCTCCCCACATTTCTCCGCATCCGAAAAGAGATATAGCGTGTTAGCTGCCTCTCTGATTGCACACAGGACATTAACCACCTCCTTCAGGTTGGCGACATCCGTGTCATTATTGCCGAGAAGGTATTCCAGCTGATAGCTTAAGGCGCCCTCCTCCTTTGGGACACCGTAATATCCCAAATACCTTAACAGATACTCCTGAAACAGGAAACGCTCCACCAACTGCTCCGTCTCTGTCTGCTTCGTCTCTGTCTCCTCCGGCACCATATTTCCTTTGTTAATCTGTCCTTCCGCCATTCGGGAGGCAATCAATTGTTCCGTCATCAGTGTTTTCTTCGACAAGGCTTCCGTGTCCTCCACCACATATTCCAGAATTCCGCCATTTCGGATTTGTTCTAATCCATCGGTGGGGTTTTCCACATGTACCGTCAACCATTCCTCTTGGGATATCTGAATTTCACGTCCTTCATAGGACTGCAGCTCTGCATCCGCAGCCCGCTTTTCCGCACGCACATCTCGTTCCAGCAGACCGTTATCTTCCATCACCTGCATCCACTGCTGCAGCTTCTGCAAAAGTGTGAGATTGTAATCATCCATAACAGCTTCCGTTGCCCCCCGGCGGAAGCGCACCCCGCCCCCGTCCGTCATTGTCGACACACCTGTCAGTTCTACAGAGTCTACCGATATCCGCAGGAAGTCCCTGTACAGGAAATCCGACAAAAGGATATCCTCCATAGAAAAATTCCTTTCCAAATACGCCTGCATGTGAGCTGTAATATTCTCTGTTCCCGCAGCCGCTGTCCCATAGGAGGAATCTATCGCGAACAGATTATATTGGGAGAAAAGCTCTCTGTGATATTCCGCCATAATACTGTTTAGCCCAATCTCCGTCACACACTCCGCCTCCGCCCTGACGGCATTGCTCCTGACTCCCTCCAGCAGCGCCAGGAAAAGAGCCAGCAGCACAGCCATAATCAGGGAAAGGTAAACGGTCAGATAGCCTGTGCAGATTTCCTCTCTTTTGGTCCGCCTCATCAGATTCTATTGGTCTGGGACGTAATCTTTGAGAAAATGTTGTTCACAATTTTGGTAATCTGTTCCTTAAAGATAATGACCAGTCCAACCAAAAC